>JAIRLL010000275.1 GCA_031259505.1 Tannerella sp. | reverse complement strand
CATATACAAATTTAAATCATTAAGAAAATGACAAACGAATTGATTTACGGCATGAAAAATGCCAAACTAAAAAAACTTATGAATATCATGACGCTGTCCGCTTTTCTCCTGATAACGGGAGCAGGGGCAGCAGGGGCTCGCGGCGGCGATTCTTCGGAAGCGTTCGAAGCGCAGCAGAGCAAAGTCCGAATCACGGGTACGATCGTCGACCAGGCGGGCGAACCGGTGATCGGGGCAAATATTGTGGAAAAGGGTGTTGCAGCCAATGGAACGATTACCGACGTATACGGTAAATTCAACCTTGACGTATCGCCGGGGGCGACGCTGGTCGTTTCCTATATCGGGTATGTGACGCAGGAAATAGCCGTCGGAAACCGGACGGAATTGCGAATCACCCTGCAGGAAGATTTGCAGGCGCTGGAAGAAGTGGTGGTTGTGGGGTATGGCGTTCAGAAAAAGAGCGATGTCACCGGTGCGGTGCTTCGCGTCAGTGAAGAGACATTGCAGTCGAGACCGGTCAATAACGTCCTTCAAGGGATGCAGGGCAAAGTTGCAGGGGTGGATATCACTTCCAACGAACGTCCCGGCACCGTCGGAGCGGTTTATATTCGCGGCGTCCGTTCGCTCACAGCGTCCAATTCGCCCCTCTACGTTGTTGACGGAATCCCGTTGATGACCGGAGGGATCGAATATATCAATCCGAACGATATTGAATCGGTCGATGTGCTGAAAGACGCTTCGGCAACAGCTATCTACGGCTCGCGCGGAGCAAACGGCGTGATCATCGTTACTACAAAATCCGGAAAATCGGGCAGGCTGACATTGAACTATTCGGGGTCGGTAACAGCAGAAACTTTGGAGGATTATCATGAGATGATGACCGCCTCCGAATATATTGACTGGCGACGCTGGGCTTATTATTATTCCAATCCGGATAATTTTCCGAGAGGCGACCAGCCGACACAGGAGAACGATTTCAGGATTTTCCTCGGAGCCTCCGATCCTGCTTCGTGGGCCAACGTGATGAAAGGATGGCAATCGGGGTCGTGGGACGGCTCCAAAGTGCCTACTACCGACTGGATAGGTATGGTGACGCAGACAGGCATTACCAACCAGCATACGTTGAGCGCAAGCGGCGGCACACAAGCGATGAAAGGGTATGTATCTTTCGGTTATACCGATAATAAAGGGACGGTGCGCGGACAGGAATATACACGCTACACTGCCAAAGCGACTCTTGATATTACCCCTGTCAAATGGTTCACCATCGGAGGTAATATCAATGCCAGCTACGCTATTCAGGAATACGGTCAGTCTAGTACAGGAAACTTGTCACCTGGTAACTATTACGGCACGGATGACCTGTATTCCATGGCGAAAGCGAACCTGCCATGGGCGGTGCCTTACGATGAACAGGGCAATGTCATCCTGTATCCCGGAGGTGATAATTCGAGCAAGACCATTGTCAACGAATGGGAATATTCGCAGGATCAACGTGTCACACTGCGTACGTTCGGCAGTTTCTTCGGGCAGATAGATTTTGGAAAGATGGCGTCCGCACTCGAAGGGCTTAAATTTCGCCTGAACTTTGGCCCTGATTTTTCATTCTATCGCGACGGCGTCTATCTTGACGCCGCTTCGGTGAACCGCCTCGGCAGCAGTCACGCAGCGCTGACGAAAAATCAAACCGTCTCCTATACGCTCGACAATCTGCTGTACTACGACAAAACGGTTGGCAAGCACGGCATCGGAGTGACTTTGCTGCAAAGCCAGACGAAGTATGACTACGAAAACAGCAGCATGTCCGCCAATGACATACCGCTGTCGAGCCAGAAATGGAATGCGCTTACAACAGGGAATATTCCATCGCTTTTGTCATGGAGTTCCGGTTTGACGCAACGTCAGCTCATGTCTTACATGGGACGGTTGAATTACAGTTTCGCAAACAGATACCTGTTAACCCTGTCCGGCAGGTGGGACGGAGCTTCGCAACTTGCGGAAGGGCACAAATGGTCGTTCTTTCCAAGCGCAGCATTAGGATGGCGTCTCGATCAGGAAGGCTTCCTTGCCGGCGTCGATTACATATCCCAGTTGAAATTGCGCGCCGGCGTCGGAGCGACCGGCAATGCCGCCATTGATCCGTATGTGACCAAAGGGAACGTCGGCTCCATGTTTTATCCCTACGGCACAACGCTCATTCCCGGTTCCTATCCTTCTTCTACGATGGCAAACTTGAATCTGGGTTGGGAACGAACGATACAATACAACGTGGGTATTGATTTCTCATTATGGGAGGGACGTGTATCAGGCGTTCTTGACGTCTATACATCTCATACGTCCGACCTTTTGATGCAAATGACCGTCCCTTCCGTAACAGGGTATACCTCCACGTATGCGAATATCGGCGAGACGGCCAACAAAGGTTTCGACTTGACACTGAGCGCTGTCAATATTGATTTGCAGGATTTCCGGTGGACAACCGATTTAAGCCTTGCATGGCAGAAAGACCGTATCGTCTCTCTTGCCAACGGCAAAGAAGACGATATCAGCAACAACTGGTTTATAGGAAAACCGAATGGCGTGATCTACGGCTATCAATCCAATGGCCTCTGGCAGGCGTCGGACGAGGCAGAGATGCAGAAGTTCAACGCCAACGGATACAAATTTTCAGCCGGACTGGTTCGTCCTGTTGATCAGGACGCCGACTATATGATTGATGCAAATCACGACCGCGTCATTGTCGGAAACACACGCCCCAACTGGATCACAGGCATGACAAATACTTTCGCATACAAAGGGATAGAACTGTCTGTTTTTCTGTTCGGAAGGTTAGGATACTGGTACAATACGGAAGGAGAATCACAGACAGGCCGTTTCAGCCAGCGCCGCATCGACTACTACACCGAAAACCATACTGATGCGGAATATCAGAAACCCATCTACGGTCAGGCGGCAGGCGATCCTTACTATCCCGTTTTGGGATACAGAAAGGCCTCTTTTATCAAAGTACGCAACATTTCGCTGGGATATAATTTCCCTGCCAGGACGATACGGGGATGGGGCTTTTCAAGTCTAAAACTCTACGGACAAATCCTGAATCCGGGTATGCTTTATTCGCAAATCGACTTCCTTGATATGGACGTTTCGAGGTCTATATGGCAAAGAGGTTTCACTTTCGGCTTAAATATAGGTTTTTAATATGATCATTTTAATATTATACAAATTCGATATGAAAAATAAAAATATAATTTCGACAGTATCGGCAGTGTTCTTCTTAATTGCATTGTTTTCATGCAGCGATTTTCTGAAAGAAGAATTGACAACGAGCAGAAACACGGATTACTATAAGACCGACGAAGGGGTGATCGCTTTATCTGCAGCTGCATACAGCCAGGTTTTCTGTACGCCTTTCAACAGTGAGGCAATGTATTGCCATACCAATTACGGTACGGATGAGTTCAAGGTTGGCGGCGACGGCTCAAACGGTGCGTGGAACAATTACGACGGAACCTTGAAATCCGTTGTTACGCCTGTCAATGCCAATACCTTGGCGGCAAACGCCTTATGGGATAATATGTATGTAGGGACAGGTTACGCCAACCTGTTGATAAAAAGCGTGCAGGATCTTGCCTCGACAAACGAGCAGGTAAGCAAAACCTGTTTGGGAGAAGGATATTTTCTTCGCGCATACAACTATCAAAGACTTGTCAATCAGTATGGCGGCGTTCCTTTGAAATTGGAGCCAAGCGCTACTGTCGAGCGTGAATTTACACGTGCTTCCGCTCAGGAAGTGATGAATCAGGTGGTAGAGGATTTCCGGCAGGCTTATAACCTGCTGCCCGCATCGGCATCCGCACCGGGTAAACTGACACGCTACGCCGCCGCACACTTTCTCGCCAAAGCGCTGATAACACGCGCCAGCGAAATACACGACGCATGGAACGGCAGTACCCGGTCGCAGGATCTGCAGGAGGCGGTAAAACTGTGCGACGAAGTCATCGCACATCATCCGCTGGCCGGTAATTTTTCCGAATTGTGGGCGTATGTTGCGCCTAACGGCCCAAATGAGAATTTGAGCGAGATTATCCTTGCCGCACAGTTCTCGTCCGAAAACGCGGTCGGTACCGGCAATTCGCATCACCTGTTCTTCGCTTCGCGTTACGAGGACATCGCCTATATGCAGCGCGACCTTACAGGCGGGCGGCCATATTCGCGTTTGGGTACGACTTACTACATGTACCGTATTTACGACATGCAACGCGATTCGCGTTTCTGGAAATCGTTCAAGACAAAGAGCCGGCTGAACAACGCCAGCGGCGATTACTACAGGAATGGCGATTTAGGCATTATGTATGTTATCAATCAGCCCGGCGACGACCGTTTTGAGGCAGCGAAACTCAACGACAAAGTGATATATTCCAAAACGGGCAAGACAATCCCGCACGTATATGTCGCCTATCCGAATGGAAGTACCGAAGACGGCGCCCTGTACGCCGATGTTCGTTTCCCGTCATGCAGCAAACATCTCGATGCTTCTCGCCTGACCTTTAACGAAACAAAAGGATTTCGCGACGTCGTCCTCGCACGCTCTGCCGAAACATACCTGCTCGCGGCCGAAGCGGAAGTGAGGCTTGGCGATTACGCCAAAGCGCTCACTTACATAAACCCCGTGAGGCAGCGGGCTACTTATAAGGAAGGCGAAAATCGCGAAGTCTATGTTGACGGCGGAGCAGCTTATCCTTCCTCGCCGCTGAACCAGGACCCGGATATCAATTCGTATATGCCCGAAAATTCGTATTATGAATCGAACAATATTCCCGAAACGACCGCTGCGACCGACCTGACCGTCAGTGATCCCGCCCGTCTGCCGGCACAGGACGAATGGATCATCGCCAAACTTGGTTTAAGTCGTGATTATGACCGTATGTTATGCTTCGTATTAAACGAACGCGCCCGCGAACTGGCAGGCGAGTTTATGCGCTGGGAAGATTTGTCGCGTACAAAAACGCTCATTCCCCGCGCAAGAGCTTTTAATCCCGAAGCTGCCGTGAATATTCAGGAATACCATGCTTTGCGTCCCATCCCTCAAACCTATCTCGACGGTATTCAAAAAGATGGAAAAGCATTAACCGCCGACGAAAAGCAAGCACAACAGAATTCCGGATATTAAGCGTTGTGTGTACGAAGGGAACGTCCGTATGAAGTATGCGGACGTTCCCTGTCTGCAACTCATATCGGGCTGTTGATATCAAAAAATGTAATGCATGAAATACAGTCTGAAACACGGGCATAACGAATCGTATCCCGTTGTGCTGGGGAAGAATGTTAGCCATACATTTTTTTGAAAAGATAACGATGCATTTTCTTTAAATGTGAATTATTATACATATATTTGCGTCGAAAACAGATAATAACACAAATAAAATAAAAGAATAGAAATGGAATCAACAGTATCAGAGAAGAGTACGAAAGCGGAAATACTGAAAGCATACGAAACATTATTAAAGGATGTCCAAAAAGCCAAAGCCGACGTGCCCAAACAAGTGCAGGAGACAAAGCAAAAAGCGGAAATTCTGGAAAAAGTGTCCGGAATAACTAACGAAGGAATCGTGAAAAATATTGCCGGTCTCAAATCAAGTTTGAATAATTCGTTGGATGACATGCAGCAAAGTCTGACCGGCGAGTTTAAAAAACTGGAGGAAATACGCGCTGCTATCGCTCTGGAAAAAAAGACGTTGGAGGACTTGTATTCTCTGTCGGCAAATACGGATTCACTGGCTGCCATGTTGCTGGCTCAGAAAGAGAAGAAAGAAAATTTCGAGGAAACCATGAAGGAAACGGAAAGTGCTTTTGCAAAGGAAATGGCAGAGAAAAAAGTACAGTGGGAACTCGAAAAAGCAAAGCAAAAGGCAGAAGACAGGGAATATGCCGACGATTTAGCCAAACGTCGCAAACGCGAGGAAGAAGAATATGCGTATAATCTGAAAATCAAGCGTCAAAAAGAACAGGATGATTACGATACCCGTAAGTTTCAACTCGAAAAAGAACTCGTCGATAAAAAGGCGAGTTTCGAACAGGAAATATCTCACCGGGAAACGGCATTGAAAAGCGCTGAAGCCGAATTGATTGAACTTCGGAAAAATAACGCCGAGTTTCCTGCAAAATTAGAGAAAGCGTTGAAGGATAAGGAAATCGAAGTCACCAGACAACTTCAGACGAAATACGATTTTGAAATCAAAATGATGGAAAAGCAAAATGAAGCCGATATCCGTCTTAAAGACCAGACTGTCGCTTCGTTACAGGAAAAAATCAAAGAACAGCAGGTACAGTTGAAAGAATATGCCGACAAAGCCAATCGCGCCGAAGCCAATGTCAAAGACATCGCTGTGAAGGCAATCGAAAATGCGTCGAAAGTGCGTATGTTCACAACCAAACCGGAAAAAGATGATAATTAATCATTTGCAATACAGATGAATATCTCGGGAACTCATTTTAATTACTACCATGTCTGTAAATGAAAACTGTGGTTGTTTTCTAATGGGATTTCCATGGAACATACTTCCGATTTGGTGTATGACGGCAAGTTGATTCATGAAACTTCATATCCGCAACGTCCTGAACGTTACGAAGAAATAAGTATTAACGGCTGTAAAATCGATTTCTATGATGCCAAAAACAGTGGTGCACGAAATCAAAAAATCCGACAAAATAGAAGATGCACATGAATGGCAAGTGAAATATTATACATCACGCGGTCATGTATTGTGCATTGGAATCGTCAAGAAAATGGAAGTTTAACGCTAATAACATCAGAACTCCTGACCTGGCGCAGATTCGATTGTCGCATTACAGGGTAGCAGATGACG
>JAIRLL010000166.1 GCA_031259505.1 Tannerella sp. | reverse complement strand
GAGATGCAGGAGCAGCAAGTGCAGGAAGCCTACGGCAATTTGCTGGATGAATACATGCACTCCAATCACCGGCAAAAAGCTGAGCTGATAAAGAAAACGTTCGACTTTGCCTGCAAAGCGCATTACGGCGCGCAAAGGCATTCCCTTGAACCTTATATTATGCATCCTTTAGCCGTTGCACGTATCGTATGCAATGAAATGGGATTAGGTTCTACATCGATCTGTTCGGCATTGCTGCACGACGTCATCGAAGATACGACATACACCGTAGACGACATAAAAAAGATTTATCCGGAAGACAAATCTCTCGCCAACAAAATTGGAGAAATTGTAGAAGGACTTACCAAAATCTCCGGCGGCATATTTGCCGAGCAGGCTGTCAAACAGGTAGCTCAACAGGATCAACAGGATGAGGAACAGAAATCGGCACAGGTCAAGAACTTCAGAAAACTGTTCCTGACCATGAACAATGACATCCGCGTGGTACTGATAAAACTGGCAGACCGCCTGCATAACATGCGCACGCTCGGCGTGATGTCGCAAGAAAAAAAACACAAAATCACGGGCGAAACGCTGTTTTTATACGCGCCCCTGGCCCACCGCCTGGGTTTGCATGCGATTAAGACGGAACTGGAAAATCTGTGTCTGAAATATGAGAAACCGGAAGCCTACCAGGAGATTGACAAAAAACTGAAAGAGAAGGAAACGATATTGAAATCGCTGTTCGACAAGTTTGCCGCACCGGTCGACAGGAAACTGAAAGCCATGGGTTTTGACTATGTGATGACGAAGCGTATCAAATCGCATTTCTCCATCTGGAGTAAAATGGAAGCGCGAGGACTTCCCTTCGAAGAAGTCTACGACCTGTTTGCCGTCCGCATCGTCTTCGAATCGCAGGAAGGCTTTTCGGATAAAGACCTTTGCTGGAAAATATATTCGACAATCACTGAAATTTACAAGATTAAGCCCGACCGCATCCGCGATTTCATTTCCAACCCCAAATCGAACGGCTATCAGGCGCTGCACCTGACCGTAATGGGGCCCGACGGGCAATGGATTGAAATACAGATTCGCAGCCACAGAATGGACGACATCGACGAAAGAGGCCTCGCCGCCCACTGGAAATACAAGGCTCACAACATCGAAGAAGATACGGAACTGGCCAAACTGCTGAATTCCATTAAAGCAATACTCGAAAATCCCACTCCCGACCTGATTGATACCCTCGACGGAATAAAACTGACGCTTTACGAATCCGACATAAAGGTTTTCACGCCGAAGGGCGACATCAAGACACTGCCCAAGGGCGCTTCGGCTCTCGATTTTGCATACGAACTGCACTCCAATATAGGCAATACGGCCATCGCAGCGAAAGTCAATCACGTCCTGGTACCCATCAGCCATCAACTTGCCAGCGGAGACCAGATAGAAATAGTGACATCCAAGACGCAAACACCTGTCGAAGAATGGCTGAACTTCGTAAAAACAGCCAAGGCACGCATCGACATCACCGCCGCGCTGAAACGCATCCGACGGGAAGCCGCCCAGCAAGGCAAGGCGCAACTGCTGGCCGCCTTCGAAAAAGCAGAAATAAAACCGCACTCGTCGCTTATCGATAAAATAGCTGCATACTACGGGTTTACGAACAGAGAAGACCTCTACTGCGCAATAGAAAAAGGCGATGTGCCGCATTATGAAAACGTAAAGAAAATCCTGAAAACCAAATCGGATCTGTTCAGGATGTTTGCATTCCTGCGCAAAAAGGAAAAAGAGAAAAAAGAGAAAAATCCCGCAGCAGAACAACCGGACAAACAGTCCAAGTTTGACCGCAAAAAACCCTTTTTTCTCACAAAAGAAGGCTTGAACCGGGATTACGTGCTCGCCGACTGCTGTAAACCCATTCCCGGAGATGAAACGATGGGCTTTATCGACAAAAACAGGCTTGTTATTCACAAGCGAATGTGTCCGGGTGCAATAAACCGAAACAGCAAGTATGGCGACCGCATTATTGCCACCGTGTGGAGAGGATATGTCGGATTGTCGTTCGAGGCAACCATCAAGGTAGAAGGCATTGATGCCATCGGCGTGTTGAGTAACATTGCCAAAACTATTTCGGAGTTCAATGTCAATATCATTCGTTTGGAAGTTAAAACGACGTCCGGTATTTTTGAAGGAAAAATCAAATTGAATGTGCATAATGTGGAAGATGTGCAGCAATTGTGCACGGAATTGTCCAGAGTAGAAAATATTACTTCAGCCTTCAGAATCTCGGAATAAAAAAACTACACATTTAATAAAAACCACAATGAAAACAAGAATTTACATCACAGCGCTATTAACCGTCATAGCCATGACGGCCGACGCACAGGATTACTACAGAAGGGAAAGCATCAGCCCGCACTCTTCCGTGCCCCAGACAGGCAGGAACCTGCAGCAGGAATGGGGTTACTGGGATATTTATCCGAAGAAAACGCTCAACAGGTCTTTCCTGCAAGACGACTGCTACGACAGGATTTACTATCCATATTATGTGGCCGTCAAGTCGCTGGCTGTCAGAAGCGCTCCTTCGTACGACGCACCCATACTGACGACGGTTTCGCAGGGAGAAGTGATTCACCTGACAGGCGACCAGTATCCGTGGAAAAGCATGAGAGTCACTTATTTTGATTCCGATGCATGGGCATACAGGACGACGGTCGGCTACGTCAACAGCCAGCTTGTACGTTCGCCCACACCCTCTTCGGCAAACAGGACAGGATCGACCGCCCCGACATACGCCGACCCTTTCCGCGGGCAAAGCACAAGGACAGAATCGCGTCCCATCATTGACCGTACTTATACCGACCGGACGATAATCGTCAAAAGAAGCAGCAGCGAGAGAAAAGGACGCGTGGCCATCTGGACAAATTGCGAAGACGACGGATACATAGATGTCTATATAGACGGCGATTACGCAGGAAAACTGACGACCAGTTTTTACGGTACGGCGCCGGTATGCGGCGAAGAAGGAACGATTGTCCGGGAACTGCCTGCCGGAAAACACGACATTTCGGCGTTCGGTTCGACCAGAATGTGGAACATGGAAGCGGAGGTTCTGCCCGGTCAGTGCACGCTGAAACTGTTGTCGCGCGGAGGAAAAGAATGAATTAATGAATAATCAAAATTCATTCTTTTCCGGTCATCTCAGCATTAAACATGCTCACTCCGGACACTCGTCCAATTCCGCCAGTTCTTCCAGGCTTTGGCGGATGGAATCAATGTTCCGGTCATATACTCTCTTGTATATATAAAACATGAGAAACAGTCCGAACAGGAGTCCACAGGCCAGAAATGTCCAGAGAACGGCATTTACGCGCAGGACTGCATACAGCCAAATACCCAGGGAATAGAGAACGGGCGTGGCAAAGATCGAGACAATTTTCTCTTTCCCGATCCAGATATTGAATTGGTTCATAAGAAGAAAATTATTCTTTACGCTCTTTGTAAAATCCACTTTCATTAACTTCGCGATCTTAATCAGATGCCATATAACCGTAGCGGAACAGACAACGATCATTGTCCAGACAAACACTTCTCCAACCCATTGCGTATGCACGCGAAAATAGTCTATAAAAAGGAAAGCAACCATCAAGGGAATTGCAAGCAGGTTGGATACTAACATGTGTACTTCGTAGTTTAGCAACTTGCGCAGCGACTTGTTCGACCTGCTGCGAATCATTTCACGAATGATATTTTCCTTCAACAGTTCCTGCTTTCCAAGGCGTTCGTCCACCGACGCCCACACACTTTTTAATTCTTCCAAATCCATCATTTTAAATTTTTACTGGTTCGACATTTTTACTAACTTTTCTTTGATGCGTTTCAGTTTCGTGGCCACGTTACACAACGACAATCCGGTGATTTCGGCAATCTCCTGATACGGACGTTCCTCAAGCCAGAGCAGAATCAGGGAGCGTTCCAGTTTTTTCAGCCGGTGAATCAGGCTGTACATCTCGCGGAGATCTTCCTCCAGACTGTCCGGTTCAAAAGCCAGTTCTTCGGCTAACGCCAGCGGCGCCTTCTGTCCTCCCCGCCTGCTATCCCGGCGCATGCCCGATATGCAGGTGTTCAATGCCACGCGGTATACATACGTCGAGTAACTGCTTTCGTTCCGGAAACGCGGAAACGCCTTCCAAAGGTTGAGAACGGTCTCCTGATAAAGGTCTTCCATCGGGAAATCGTCGGAGGTGTATAACGAACACACCTTATAAATAATACGTTCGTTTTCGCGAATCATCCGGATAAAATCCCGTTCCTGTTCTGTTCGATGCTGTCTGTTCATTCGATTGCCTTTTCTACATTAGTCGCAAGAAACGAAAAAAAATGACAACTTTTTTCCGCCGGGCGAAAAAAATGATGCCAATCAAAACTTCTTACGTCGCGCCTGAAATAAATTGTCACCGGGAATAAAAATATCGTATATAATTGGCAGTCATTAAAAGAAAAATATGCAATTTTGAAAGATACAACAGCCAGGTGATGAATAAACGTTAATGTAATATTAATAAAGATTATTTTCGAGCCGTTGCAATAAAAAAAGAATAACTTTGAGACCCGAAAACAATTAATAATACAATTATATATGGATGCAAAGATTCAAGAACTGACCGACAAAATTTATCGTGAAGGTGTAGAGAAAGGGAATGAAGAGGCTCAACGTCTTGTTGCAGAAGCAAAAGCGCAGGTAAAGAAACTGATATGCGACGCCGAAAGCGAGGCGAACCGTATCCTTGCCGATGCAGGCAAACAGGTCGCCGAACTGAGGAAAAACACGGTGTCGGAACTGAAAATGTATGCCGCGCAATCCGTCGAAGCGTTAAAAAGCGAGGTGGCCAACCTGATTACAGGGCAAATCGTCTCCGACAATGTAAAAGCCGTTGCCGCCGACCCCGAATTTATGAAGAAAGCCATCCTCGAAATGGCAAAAGGATGGGCAGAACACGAGTCGGTTACCATTCAGGCATCCGATGCGAAGGCGCTTACCGATTATTTTGCATCCAACGCGAAAGATTTGCTGAACAAAAGCGTGAAAATCGAACAGATCAGCGGCAAGCCCGCATCGTTCGTTATTTCACCTGCCGGCGGCTCATACAAGATCAACTTCGGCGAAGACGAACTTGCAGCTTATTTCAAAGAATTTTTGCGCCCGCAGGTAATCGAAATGCTGTTCAAATGAGCAAATACTACTGTTTAATATCGGGGCTGCCGGATATTGCGCTGGATAACACCAAACAAATCTATTCTGTTTCGTCGTTTACGCACGAAATCGAAGGTGTTCTGTCCCGACGCGACCGCGACCTGCTGCTCCCTTTTTTCCTGAAGTTCGACAATCAAAACCTGCTGACTTTCCTCAAACTGAAGAATCAGCCCTTCGACGAACGCGCCACCGTTGCCGTTGACGACATCGCCGAATTGTACGCTGCACTCAGGGATGAAGAAAAG
>JAIRLL010000153.1 GCA_031259505.1 Tannerella sp. | reverse complement strand
GGCCGTTCGGGAGCCGCCTCTGATTTTTCAGTTGAATTGAGAATTGAATGCCCGACCTGCAGAATTTTGCAGGCTGCCGGTGTTTACGTCATAAAAAGGGAGGATTGCACGGCGCATGCTCCTCCCGTAACAGTGCATAACAGTACGGCCGGCAACGGGAATCCGTACCGGCAACAGTTGGTTGAATATGTTTGTGTGAAGAAAAAAGCCATTTTCCGTCGCTTATTCAGAAAGAAACGGCGACAGGGATATGTGATTTAAATGACTTGTTTTTATTATCTTTCGCGCGTGTGCGTACTATATTATACGCGACGCAGTCTCTCTCTCTCTCTCTCTCTCTCTCTCTCTCTCTCTCGCAAAAATCATGCCAAACCTTCCGTTTGACGGGAGGTTTGCATTAAAATTTAGGGCGACGCCTGTTGCTAAGAGATAATACATAAACTCTGTTTATTTTAAGTATATAATAACGGCGGCAAATGTACAACTCTTTTTCGAACGCAAAAATATTTTCGCTAAAAAAATAACGCTATTATGTTTTTTTAGGCATTGCTTTGTCTGTTCATGTTATTCTTTCTTTGTTTACCAGTCGGTTATTCCGCTTCTCCCGCTGTTGGGCACGGCTTTTGTTTTTACTTTTTTTTACCTGTGAATGAATGAATAAGTGCGAACACCTGCAGGACGCTATATACAAGGCGCCCGAAAGAAGTCCGGAGCGCGAGGAAAAATCAAGAAACTGAAATCCCAAACCCTGCAATTCCAGCAATTGTTGGATACGTTCGCAAAAATATTGATGCGGGAGAATGGACGGAACTCATGAATCTTTGCGCAGAGGAGTGTTTTCGCCGATCGCCGTCAAAACCGCCGTGGTCGTAAGCACGGGACAAACATGTACCAACTATGAGTTCGATCCGCTACCGGCGCCTCCTTTTCCGGGAATGACCGCCGCCGACTGGGCATCCGACCAGTGGACGGATAGCATCCGGGACGCCGGCAGCGCAATGCAGGAACTGCAGGAATCAAAAAAACAGAATGAATAATGAAAGAGCAGCCGGTGCCCATCGTACAGAGTTGTCCGGAAACAGCCGGATGCCGTCCGTTTCGAAGCCAGATTCAAAGGACAGCGCCCGGATTTGCAAGGCGAGTAGAAGATGCATGCACACGAAACAAGCAGGAGGAAAATGAAACCGTTTTCTTCCTGCTTTCGGTTTAGGCCGATTGCGACAGTGTAAATTTGCGTCAGACCGGGGTTCCGGGTATAAGAAAAGCGGGACAGGTAATCACACCGGCCCGCTTTTCAAATGATAATCAAAATACGAAAAAGAAAAATGTGCTTTTATTCTTTTGTTTCTTCTTCCGTTTGCAAAACATTTTCTTCTTTTGGCGTTTCCTCCGCTTCGCTTACAGGTGGTGTTTCTGTCGCAGGAGATTCCTCCGCTTCGGCTGTTTCGGTTACAGGCGGCTCTGTGGAGGGCGTTTCCGTCACCGTGATTTCCTCTTTCGGTGTTTTCTCCGTTTCTGCCACTTCTGCCCCTTCTACCTCATTGACGGCTGGCGCTTCTGCTACAGCGTCTGTCACAGGCTTTTTCTCTTTCGGAGTGCGAGCCTTTTTAGCTCTTGGCTTTTTCTCTTCCGTCATTTTTTCTTTCAGTGCGGCCAGTTCTTCGATGTCGCCCAAAGTCGTTTTTTCAAGTGTTGCTGTTATATTTTCAACGGCTTCTTTTCTCGACGATTTGGACGATTTCTTTTCGGCCTCTTTCTTTGCCGCTTTCTGTTCGTCTTCGAAGACACGGCTGTGCGAAAGGATGATGCGTTTGGATTCCTTGTTAAATTCGATTACCTTGAACGGCAGTTTCTCGTCGATGCCGGCGCTTTTACCGTCTTTCTTTACCAGGTGTTTGGGTGTCGCAAAACCTTCCACGCCGTAAGGCAGCGAAACGACGGCGCCTTTGTCCATCATATCGAGGATGATACCTTCATGCACGGAGCCTACCGTAAAGAGCGTCTCGAACACATCCCACGGATTTTCTTCCAGTTGTTTGTGTCCCAGGCTCAGGCGACGGTTTTCCTTGTCTATTTCCAGTACCTGTACTTCGATTTCGGCGCCGATATGCGTAAATTCGCTCGGGTGCTTGATTTTCTTCGTCCACGACAGGTCGGAAATATGAATCAGTCCGTCCACGCCCTCCTCTATTTCAACAAATACGCCGAAGTTGGTGAAGTTGCGTACTTTGGCCGTATGCTTCGAGCCGACGGGGAATTTTTCTTCGATACTTATCCACGGGTCTTCTTTCAGTTGCTTGATGCCCAGCGACATTTTCCGTTCGTCGCGGTCTAATGTCAGGATAACGGCTTCCACTTCGTCGCCCACTTTCATAAAGTCCTGCGCACTGCGGAGGTGCTGTGTCCAACTCATTTCGGATACGTGAATCAATCCTTCCACTCCGGATTCGATTTCGATAAATGCACCATAATCAGCCATAACGACCACTTTACCCTTCACCTTGTTTCCTACGGCCAGGTTCGAATCCAAAGCATCCCACGGATGCGGCGTTAATTGTTTTAATCCGAGCGCGATACGTTTCTTTTCGTCGTCGAAGTCGAGTATTACCACATTGACCTTCTCGTCGAGAGTGACCACTTCTTCGGGACGCGAAACACGTCCCCACGAAAGGTCGGTGATATGAATCAGTCCGTCCACGCCACCCAAATCGATGAATACGCCATACGAAGTGATATTCTTGACCGTTCCTTCCAGTACCTGGCCTTTTTCCAGTCTTGAGATGATTTCTTTCTTTTGCTGTTCGAGTTCGGCTTCAATCAATGCTTTATGCGATACGACCACGTTCTTGAAGTCCTGATTGATCTTTACAATCTTAAATTCCATGGTCTTACCGACAAACATGTCGTAGTCGCGGATTGGCTTTACGTCAATCTGCGAGCCGGGCAGGAACGCCTCAATACCGAAGATGTCGACAATCATGCCGCCTTTTGTGCGGCATTTCACAAATCCCTTGATAACCTCGTTGTTTTTAAGCGCTTCGTTTACGCGATCCCATGAGCGGGCTGCGCGCGCCTTTCTATGTGAAAGAATCAACTGGCCTTTTCTGTCCTCTTGATTTTCAATATAAACTTCTACTTCGTCACCGACTTTCAAATCGGGATTGTATCTGAACTCTGACATTGGGACAACGCCATCGGACTTGAATCCGATATTGACTACTACCTCGCGCTTGTTCAAAGCCGTTACTTTTCCTGTCACGACTTCCTTGTCCTTCATCGTGCTCAAGGTTTCGTCGTAAGTTTTTACAAGTTCTCCCTTGTTTTGTTCATCATAAATTTCTCCTTTCTCGTAGGAGTCCCAATTGAACTCTTCAACCGGAACAACGTTTTTAAAATTTTCCATTAAAGTTAATACTCTCGTTTTTAAATTAATAAGTTAAACATTCAGTTACTGCTCTCAAAAGTTTCGACAAAGTTAATACTTTTTCTGTGTAATGATACGCTTTTATCAAAAAAAATAATTCTGCAGCGGTAAATCTTCAAAAGAAAAATCAATCCGGTGTTATCAAAAAGCAATAAACAATAAATAAAACAAAATGATTTGGTTTACGAAATAAACCTGTTTACCTTTGCGGCATATTTAACGAATAAACAATTTTGAAATGGGAAAAAACTTTACAGAACAGGAAAGTATGGAAGTCATCACAGAGATGATTCACCGTGCGCGTAACAATTTTAATCATAACATGAATGTGATGATTTTCTGGGGCTATCTGGTGGCGGCAACGGCCATCGGCAATTTTATTCTGTTGCACACGCTGACAAACAGAGTCGACGCCTATCTCGTCTGGCTGCTGATGTTTCCGGGAATGATCGTGTCGTATTTCATTAGAAGGCGTATCGATCGGACGGTTATCGTCAAGACGCATATCGACAGGATCATTAATGCCACATGGCTGGGACACGGCATCAGCATATTTGTCTTTTGGGGGCTGATAACGATCTTCAACAATCTGACGCAAAACTGGAATGCCGCGTTTCTGATCACGCCGGTTATCCTGGTTATGCTGGGATTGAGCGAATTTGTCACAGCGTTCGTTTGCCGTGCAAGGCAAATGAAATGGGTTGCTATTATGTGCTGGACAGGAGCGATTCTTTGCATGCTCCCTATACAATGGAAAAATGTGGACGGACATTTTGTCGGAACGTTGTATCAAGGGACACAACAATTGATTTTGGCCGTATGCATGATTGTCGGATTTGTCATACCCGGACATATAATTAACCGTAAGCAGAAGAAAAATTATGTTTGAAGCGCTTGACCCGTTATTGCATTCGCAGTTGAGACTGGCTGTCATGTCTTTGCTTATTAGCGTGGAAGAAGCCGACTTCGTTTACCTCAGAACGGAAACGGACGCTACGGCAGGTAACCTGAGCGTGCAGATTGACAAGTTGAACGAAGCCGGATACATCACGGTGGAAAAGACTTTTCAGGGTAAAATGCCGAGAACCGTTTGTAGAATCACGCCCAAAGGTGTGAATGCCTTCGATATGTATGTAAATAACTTGAAATCATACATTAAAAAGTAATTTTTTTTGCCTGTATGGTTTATGATATAAACTGATTTGCGATGTAATGAAAAGGATAATATGTTATATGTCTGTGATTTTACTGTATTTTGCTTACGCAGGAATCGGCGTGCAGGCACAAACAAAACTGACCGGCCGGATTGTGGATACGAACGACCGGGTATTGCCCAACGTGCTGGTCGATTTCAATAACGGTTTTATAAGAACCTTTTCGGACAACGACGGAATTTTTTCGCTGACCTTCCCCGACACGCTTATAACCAGCCGTATACGTTTTCAGTCATTCGGATATAAAACAAAAAGCATGATTGTGGGCAAGGGTTTGCAGACGATGAAAGTCGTATTGCTCGACAGCGTGTACAGTTTAAGTTCCGTGACGGTTTTGGCCGCGCGCAACGGACGTTTCAGCGACTATTCGGCGCAAACGGTACAAATGTCCACGTTTGATATCGTAACCAATCCGGCAGCGATGGCCGACATTATCGGAAACATGCGCGTCCTGCCCGGCGTGCAGACCGACGACCACGACGGACGGCTGATTATTCAGGGTGGAAGTCCCGACGAATCACAGATTTACATCAACGACCTGATTGTGGCGAATCCGTACAGCGCGCCGGCGGAAAATGTCGGCGCACGGAGCCGTTTTACGCCCGATCTGTTTTCCGGAACAGTCTTGCAGTCAGGCGGATTCAACGCAGAATTCGGGCAGGCCCTGTCGGGGATTGTCAATCTCAACACCAAAGAGCGCGAACAGATGACGGCAAAGACCGACATTGCCGTTTCGTCGGTGTATTCGGGTTTGACGCATATTGAGCAAAAGCCTTCGTACGCCTGGCGTGCAAGCGTCGACTACAGTAATCTTTTTCTGACCGAAAAAATTACCAACTCCCTGTATGACTGCAGAAAACCATATCACTCGGTGCGTTCGGACATTTTCATGACAAAGAATTTTTCGCCCGACACCAAAATGACAGCCCAGTTCAACGGCAGTTACGCGAATGGCGTGTATGCATATAAAGACGTGGACGGCATGGATCTGGAAAACAGCCTGACGCAATCTTATCTGTATGCGCAAACGAATTTCTACCACACATTCGACGAACGGTTTTCACTGTCGGCGGCCGCAAATATGATTGTCGACACACGTTCGAACACGGAAAAATTGCACGCAAACAGCCAGGCATCTGCGCAAAACATCTGGAATCACAACAAAATCACTCTGCAGTACCGCTCGCTCAGAATCGTCAACCGCACGGGGATGGAATTTATGTTCAATCCCTCGAGCGAAACCTATGCCACAAGCAATTATGATTACCGGCAAAGCCTGCAAAATAATCTCGCAGGCGTGTACAGCGACACGAAGTTTTTCCTGTCCGAGAATTTCACTGCCAGCGCAGGTCTGCGCGGCGAGTATTCGGTACGGATGAGGAAATTCAACGTAGCGCCGCGACTGTATATGGCCTACCGGTTGAACGCCTCAAATATTTTTTCCGTTGCGGCGGGCGATTATTTTCA
>JAIRLL010000005.1 GCA_031259505.1 Tannerella sp. | reverse complement strand
CCTGCAAGGTGATTTGGGATTCGGAAACAGATTTGCCTGCATGTCGACAGGTATGCGACCGGACGGAATTTATTTTTCCGGTGATTTTTTTCTTCGCCATCGTTTTCGCAACATTGCTGTCCGTGTAGCTATCTGCCTTATTCGCATGTAATTACCAGACGTTAAAGAAAAGAAGTTGTCCGTATTTTACGGATAACTTTTTTTTGTGCTAAAAAAAAATATAAATTTGAATTGTATTTTCCATTTCTTATATTTACTTTTGCCTGCAATTTGGCGAAAAAAATGACCGATGAGCAAATAAAACTGTGGGATGAATTCGAAAAGAAAATGCGAGCGCTTTTGACTGTATGTGAAAATCAAAAGAAAAAGATTGCGGAACTGACCGCACAGTTATCTGAAGAAGAAGCTCGAACCCGGCAGGCATTGGAAGAAATCAAGTCGTTGAACGCCAAATACGGTGATTTGCTGACGGCGCGCGCCGCATCGGTCCTTTACGGCGATGTGAAAAACGCACGGAGGCAGTTGTTGGATATGGTGCGTGAGATAGATAAATGTATCGCACTGTTAAACGGATAGTTGTGAAAAAAGACGAGTTTAATATAAACTTGGAGGTAGCAGGCAGGACATATCCTGTGACCCTCATACGGGGAGACGAATTGTCTGAAGCCATGATACGCAAGGCGGCGGAAAGGATTCAGATGCTTTTCGTGGAATACAGGCAGCAGTATGTGAAAACCCTGGAAGAAAGAGACCTGCTGGCCATGGTATCTCTTCAGTTGGTTACCGATCTCGTCTGGCTCGAAGAAAAAAACGACATAACGCCGGTTACGCAGAAGATACATCAATACATAGCGGAGCTGGATGGCTTTTTGGCCGGATAATCAGCTTTTACGGACATAAGGGAAATATTTACACGCACTACCATTATACGGAACAATCCTTATAATGATAGTGTTTTTTTAATATATTAAATTGAATTTGACAAGTATGGACATATTATTTTATTTGGGATGTTTTGCTGCCGGCGTGCTGCTGACATGGATACTGATTACAGCGAACGGGAAATCCCGATATAACAGGACGCTGGCAGACGCCGAAAAGGAGGCCAATGTCATCAAGAAAAAGAAGACACTGGAAGCGAAAGAACATTTCCTGCGGCAGGAATCCGAATTTGAAAAAAAATGCACAGAGCGAAACTCACGGATATCTTCCCTGGAATCGAAGCTGAAACAGCGCGAAGCCTCGCTGAACCAGAAGCAGGAAGAAGTGCACCGGAAGATGTCGGAAACCGAATCCGTGCGGGAAAACCTGAACAATCAACTGGCCATAATCGACCGGCGAAGGCAGGAAATGGAAAAACTGCATCAGCAGGAAATCCTTCATCTGGAATCCATTGCCGGCATTTCAGCAAACGAGGCGCGCGAACGGCTGATCGAATCGCTCAAGGACGAGGCCAAAACCCAGGCCGCTTCCTTCATTAATGAAATTATGGAAGAGGCCAAAATGACGGCCAGCAAGGAAGCGCAGCGGATTGTCATCCGATCCATCCAGCGCCTGGCGACCGAGACGGCGATTGAAAATGCGGTGACGGTGTTTCACATCGATTCGGACGAAATCAAGGGACGCATCATCGGTCGCGAAGGCCGCAACATCCGCGCGCTGGAATCGGCGACAGGTATTGAAATCATTGTAGACGATACGCCCGAGGCCATCGTCCTGTCCGGTTTCGACCCCGTGCGACGCGAAGTGGCGCGGCTGGCGCTGCACCAGCTTGTGCAGGACGGACGCATCCATCCCGCCCGCATCGAAGAAGTGGTCGAACGGGTGCGCAGGCAGATTGAGGAAGAAATCGTCGAAACAGGCAAACGCACGGCAATCGACATGGGCGTACACGGACTGCATCCCGAACTGGTACGGATGATCGGGAAGATGAAATACCGCTCGTCGTACGGGCAAAACCTGTTGCAGCACGCACGCGAAACGGCGAACCTTTGCGCCATCATGGCCGCCGAACTCGGTCTCAACCCCAAAAAAGCGCGCCGGGCGGGACTGCTTCACGACATCGGCAAAGTGCCGGACGACGAACCGGAACTGCCGCACGCCATCCTCGGAATGAAACTGTGCGAAAAATTCAAAGAAAAACCCGACATCTGCAACGCCATCGGCGCGCATCACGACGAGATTGAAATGAGCAGCCTGATTGCCCCCGTCGTGCAGGTCTGCGACGCCATCTCGGGCGCGCGTCCCGGCGCACGCCGCGAAATCGTCGAGGCATACATCAAGCGGCTCAACGATCTCGAACAGTTGGCAATGACCTATCCGGGCGTTATCAAAACGTATGCCATACAGGCCGGACGCGAACTGCGCGTAATCGTCGGCGCCGACAAAATCACGGACAAGGACACGGAAAATCTTTCCGTCGAGATTGCAAAAAAAATTCAGGACGAGATGACCTATCCCGGACAGGTGAAGATTACGGTGATTCGCGAAACCCGCGCCGTGAGCTTCGCCAAATAATCCCTGCGCGCCGCGGGAGGGGAGGGGAAAAGGTTGCTGTGAAGCTATTCCCCATACAGCCGTTCGCGAAGAGCGGCGACGGCGGGATCGGATATATAATCGTCGTATTCCATCATTTTGTCGATGATGCCGCGGGGTGTCAGTTCGATCACGCGGCTGGCTACCGTCCGGATAAACTCGTGGTCGTGGCTCGCAAACAGTATATTGCCCCGGAAGCTGCACAGCGTGTTGTTGAACGCCTGAATCGATTCCAGATCCAGATGATTGGTCGGCGTATCGAGGATGAGCACGTTGGCGTCCCGCAGCATCATGCGCGAAATCATGCAGCGCATCTTTTCTCCGCCCGACAGTACGCTTACTTTCTTCAGCAGTTCCTCGCCCGAAAAAAGCATCCGCCCCAGGAAACCCTTCAGAAACACTTCGTTCGTATCGCGGGCAAACTGGCCGAGCCACTCGATCAGGTTATAGTCCGAATTGAAATAGCGCGCATTGTCCAGCGGCAGATACGCCGTCGTGACGGTCTGCCCCCACTTGAATTCGCCTTCATCGGGCTGTTCCTCTCCGCAGATGATCTGAAACAGGGCAGTCATGGCGCGCGGGTCGCGGCTGAGGAAGACGATTTTGTCGTCCTTCTCGATGTTGAAGTTGAGGTCTTCGAACAGCGTCGCGCCGTCGATGCGCCGGCTCAGCCCCCTGACTTCGAGAATCTGGTTGCCCGGCGCGCGGTGCGGCGTGAAGATAATGCCCGGATAGCGGCGCGACGACGGCTCTATCTCCTCGATATTCAACCGTTCGAGCATCTTCTTCCGGCTCGTCGTCTGTTTCGACCTGGCCACGTTGGCGCTGAAACGGCGGATAAATTCCTCCAGTTCCTTCCGTTTCTCCTCCGCCTTCCTGTTCTGCTGCTGCTGCTGGCGAAGCGCTATCTGGCTCGATTCGTACCAGAAACTGTAATTGCCCGAAAAAAGCCTCAGCCGGCCGAAGTCGATATCCACCGTATGCGTGCAGACCGAATCCAGAAAATGGCGGTCGTGACTGACGATCAGCACCGTCTGTTCGAATCCGGCAAGATAGCGCTCCAGCCACATGACGGTTTCGAGATCGAGGTCGTTCGTCGGCTCGTCGAGCAGCAGGTTGTCGGGATTGCCAAACAGCGCGCGCGCCAGCAGTACGCGCACCTTCTGCTTGCCGCTCAGGTCCTTCATCAGCATACGGTGCAGCGGTTCCCCGATGCCCAGCCCGCCGAGCAGACTGGCCGCATCGCTCTCGGCGTTCCACCCACCCATCCCGGCAAACTTCTCTTCGAGTTCGGATGCCCGCAGGCCGTCTTCGTCGCTGAAATCCTCCCTGGCGTATATCGCATCTTTTTCAATCATGATGTCCCACAGCGTCGTATGCCCCATCAGCACCGTATCCAGCACCGAATACCCGTCGAATGCAAAATGGTCCTGCGACAGCACCGACAGCCGTTCGCCCGGCCCCGTCGCGACCTGTCCACGCGTCGGCTCCATTTCGCCGCTGATAATCCTGAGAAACGTCGACTTGCCCGCACCATTGGCGCCAATGATGCCGTAGCAGTTTCCCGGTATGAATTTGATGTTGACGTCCTGAAACAGGATACGCTTTCCGAACTGAATGTCCAAATTACTGACTGTAATCATTTTATTCCTGATTTATAACTTCTGTGACTGCAAAGATACGAATTTCCGTCCATTTTCCGGATGCTTTTCCCCTGCACGGGGTCAATTGACCGTGTCGATTTTAAACCGGCCACGCCGAACCCCGTTTCTACCCGTCGCGTCTTATTTTTAGCCGTAAGGCAGCAAATGTCCTGACTTCCGCTTTGCGCCATGATGGGAATTATGAACTGTAAAAACATTATTACACCGGCCGGACATCATTCTTTCCGGTCAAAGGTCATATTTTTTAGTCAGATGTCATATTTTCCGGCCAAATGTCATATTTTTTCGTCAGATGTCATATTTTATGGCCAGATGTCATATTTTCCGGTGAGATGTCATATTTTCTGGCCGGATAATGTCATTATTTCAGGATGGATGTTATTGTTTCCGGATAGATATCACTGTTTTCAGTGTATACATATTACGACTTATGACTTACGACTTATGACTTAAGACTTATGACTTACGACTTATGACTTACGACTTGTGTCCGGGAACAAATCGAGCGTCAACTGTTCCGCAGGCAGAAGCGTGAAACTCTTCCGGTGATACGGGGTTACGCCGTGTCGACGGATGGCATCGCGGTGCGCTGCGGTCGGGTATCCTCTGTTTTTATCCCAGTGATAGGCCGGATACTGTTCGGAGAGGATTTTCATGCAGTCGTCGCGATACGTTTTTGCCAGTATCGATGCCGCGGCGATGCTCAGATATTTGGCGTCGCCTTTGACGACCGTCGTGTGCGGAATGTTCCGGTAGGGGACGAAGCGGTTGCCGTCTACCAGAATATGTTCGGGGCATACGCGCAACTGTTCGATGGCGCGGTGCATGGCCAGAAAGGAAGCGCGGAGGATGTTGAGGCGGTCTATTTCTTCCGGCCAGACGGCGCCTACCGCCCAGGCGACGGCTTGGCGCTCGACAACGTCGCGCA
>JAIRLL010000001.1 GCA_031259505.1 Tannerella sp. | reverse complement strand
TGGGCGGCCAGCGAATTGACGAAATGCCCGGCGCCGCTGGCAAAAGCGAAACGCCGGCCGCCGAACGAAATAATGTCGTAAGCCGATTTGTCGAGCGGCGACGTTTCCACGTCGGGAAGCAGCGAGAGATATTTGAAGAAACGGTGCAGCGTCTGCCCTTCTTCCATGCTTCCCACGTAATGCATTCCCGTCTCAAACTTCACGCCGCGCCGCACGAACGTTTGCAGACATCCGCCCACCTGGGCGTTCTTCTCGAACAGGCTCACCCTGAATCCGTTTTTCGACAGGATGTAACCGCACGTCAATCCGCCCAGACCGCTTCCTATAATCAGCACATGCTTTTCCATCATACGTCGATAATTACAGGATTATAACGGCCGTACGTCTCCTTCTGCACACTGTCCGGGCGCAGCAGGTATACCGTGTCGAACGTCGCGTCTGCCGGCAGGTCCGTTTCGAGGCAGACATGCAGGTTGGGAGGCAGTCCTGCACAGCCGCGCGCCAGCGCCGTCCGGTCTTCGTCGCGATCGACAGCCGTGACGCGGCACTGCCTGTGCACCAGCGCAAACAGGAAAGCAAACTCGCCGAACCCGCCGTTCACGACCAGTACGCAGCCACAGCCGCGATGCACGTTTATCCAGCGGGCAAAGCAGTCCGTCTTTTTCAGCGCGGCGGATACGCTCCGCTCGACGGCTGCGCCTTTATAATAATAGTTGTGCATGACAAAACTTCTGTAGTACCGGGCGTCCTGCAGGCGGGCGCACATCGCGCCGAACTGCTCGCCGAACCATTGCCGGATTCGTTTCGTCCGGGCGACATAATCCGCACCGTAGCGGGCGTCGTCTGCCGCAATGCGCGGATGAATCTCGACCGTGATGCGTCCTTCGCGCAGCATGAAATCCTTCCTGGGCAACACGTCTCCCACTCCGTGAAGAAAAACGGGCAGGATGTCGGCTTTCAGCCTCTCCGCCAGATAGAATGCGCCGCGATGAAACCGCAGGACGGACGAATCGTCCGAGCGCGTGCCTTCGGGGAAGATCACGATGGAATAGCCATTTCTCATGCGGTCGGCCAGTTTGTCGATGCAGCGCTCCATGCCGCCGGATACGGGATAGAAATCCGCGTACCGGATCAGCCGCCCGTAAAAGGGATTGTTCCACACCCAGTCGTTCGTCAGAATCACCAGCCGCGGCGCAAGCATCAGCAGACACATCAGGTCGAGATGCGACTGATGGTTGGCGATGATGACGGCAGGCTGTTCGAACGTCTCATGCGACAGGTTGTCGAGCCGGAACTTCACACCTGGAATACGCCTCACCACAAAGCGCGACACGCGGCAAAGGAGCGCGTGGTAGCGCAGCCGCCGCTTTTCGGTCTTCTTCCCGAAAGCGAAAAGAAAAAAGCCCGTCGCCGTGATCAGGGCGCTCCCGACGAGGAACGCTGCAAACGAATAGACGGAATAGAGCGCTCGACGGCACGTGACGGGGACTTCACGGTATCCTCCGTCTTTCCGCTGCGTAAGCCGGCGAAAAATGAACGGAGGGATAATGTATGCCATCGCGACGACCGAAAACATTCCGACAATCGTCACTTCGGCAAGCGAATGCAGCGCGGGATGTTTGGCAAAAACCAGCGTCCCGATACCGGAAAACATGATGAGCGAAGACAGGATGATGCTGCGTTTGTGCGAAGCCAGCATACGCCGCCGGAAAGCATATTCGCAGATCAGCCCGTCGGCGATAAAAATGGTGTAGTCGTCGCCCTGACCGAAAATGAACGTGGCAAGGATGATATTGACGATGTTGAAGCGCATCCCGGCCAGTTGCATGATGCCCAGAATCCATATCCAGCCAACCACCAGCGGCAGAAACGTCATCAGGCTCAGTTCGAGCCGCCCGAACGAAACTGTCAGGAAAAGAAAGACGATGAATCCGCAGATGAAAAGCACGTAGTTGAAATCGTCGGAAAGCGAGTCCACCATGCGCTGCCCGATGTCGCGCGAGTCGAACGCAAAAGCGTTTTCTGCGCCGTTCCGGATGGCTTCTTCGAGCGCGACCGTCCTGTCTCTGTCGCAATACAGCAACTGAACGAGCATGTGGCGGCCTTCGTCGCGCACGATATAATTTTCTGCCGGCAGCGCGAGCGGTGCAAAAAAAGTCTCGTCCTGCACGGTGAAATCGCGTGCCAGCAATCTGCGAAACGGCTCGAAGGCACCTTCCCTGAAGCCTTCCGCCCGTCCGTACACGTCCAACTGCTGCAACAGCCATTCTCCGCGCGACTGCCGGAATGCGTTCCACCGGTCAATCCGCCGCTGCTGTTCTGCCCCGGAAGCGAGAAAAACGCCTGTTCCCGAAACGCTTTCTATCCACCCCCGACGCCTGAGTGTGTCGAGCAGCCAGGCGTTTTGCTCGCTTGCCGCCAGTGCGTCGTCGAGCGTCGCGCCTTCGGATACGAGATACACGACGTCTCTGTCCCGCTTCTCGATGAACTGCATCATGTAGCGCATGTCTTCGCGCTGCCGGCCGGTCATGTAGCTGATCGCATTCATGTCCGGCTCAAACGCCGTGAACCGGCTCAGATAGAGAAACACGCATGTCAGAATCAGCACGCTCCACATAATCCACCTGTTCCGTTCGGGAGCAAAAGAAGCGAAGCGGTCGAAAATCTTCGAATCCCCGAACCCTCGAACCTTTGAGCGGCAAGTCTCGCGCCGCACCAGATGAGGCAGGAAAATCAACACAAACAGTATCGTCCCTACCAGCAGCAGCGAGCCGAACAGACCCATGTCCTGCATGGCGTTCGACCGGATGAAAACGAGACTGAGGAATGCGCTCACTGTCGTGATATTCCCGATGAGCAGCGGCGCGGCAATCTCTTTCAGCGCCTGCCCGACGCGGGGCTGATGCCGCGTGCGGTCGATGAAATGGAGCGGGTAATTGATGGCGATGCCGATGAAAACGGAACTGATGCCAAGTGCAATAACAGATATGCTGCCTTTGCACAGAGCCAGCAGCGTCAGGGCGAACAGCCATCCGAAAAGCACGGAAAAGAACACAAGCAGGATGTGGCGCAGGTTACGGAAAAAGTATATCAGCAGCATCAGGATCAGCAGCACGGACAGTGAGACGGCCAGCAGACTGTCGCGCTTTATCCGGTCTGCATTGGAGACGGCGATGGCCGGCGCGCCGAAGCAACTGATTTGCATGTCGGGAAACGACGCTTCCACCTGCTTCGCCGTGCGGTCGATCAGTGCGAGCAGCGCCGTATTTCCGTTCGATTCGCTCACGCCGTAGGGTGAAGTCACGATGACGGTGCCTTTCCGGCCGTCGGACGAGAAGATATATCCGTCGTTCAGTTCTCTGCTTTCGCCGGCGCCGAACGTGTTCAACTCCTGCCACAGAGGGGTGAACAGGTGCAGCGGGTCGTTGACGATGTGGTCTTTCATCATCGCGCTCGAAGGCAGCGTCAGCAGTTGTTTGTCTGTTTTCAGGCAGGAGGCGATGTATTCGTCTGTCAGCAGGGAGTCGATGCGGCGGTAATCGTTTTCGGTCAGGAAACAGGGGACATTGTCACGGATGAAATCCATCAGTTCCGACAGCCGGCTTTCGTCTGTCCGCGCGATGATTTCGGGGACGACGTGCAGACTGTCGTTTTGCTGCAGTCTCGCCGTAAAGAGATCCATCGCCTCAATGATGCGCGCTGCGTCGCGCTGCGTCGAATCCTTTTGCGAGAAAAAAACCGTCAGCCTGCTTGAGTTTCCGATATGGCGATAGATGGCGCCGATGCGTTCGTTTTCGCTGTTGCCGGGCAGAAATTCGGCAATGTCTTCCCGGTATTCCATCATCGGGAGCGCCAGCGCGAACGCGAGCGTCAGCAGCGCCGACAGTCCGGCCAGCAGCTTGCGGTGCGCGGCACAGCGCGTGAATATGGAGACAATAAAATCCGTCATCTGATCAGGGAAGGAGGGGCATACGTCTCTGCGCCGGAGAAGCGTCTGTCGGCGGAATGTTTCGCGAAGTGAAATGCGAAAAAGATATGTAAACTGCGGTTCATGTTTTTTACCTTAATCGAAACGATGGCAAATGTAAAGTTTTTTTTGAATACGGAGCATCTGTTCAAAGAAAAATAATCTGCGGACACAACATTCTGTTCAGTCCAGCCAGAGTTCGGGATTCAGGGCTTCCTTTTCTTTTCTGATTTCGAAGTGAAGTACTGTTTCGCCGGTTTCGGGATTGGTGAATATCTTTCCCAGTTTTTCGCGGACGGCGACGCGGTCGCCGGTTTTCACGTAGGTTTCCGACAGGTTGATATAGATAGTCAGGTAATTGCCGTGGCGTATGATGACGCCGTATCCGCCCGTCACGACAAAAATCTTTTTCACCTCGCCCTGAAATATGGCCTGTGCATCCGTGCCGGCCGCCGTCAGCAGGTCGATGCCGTTGCTTTTGACCGTCACGTGTTTTTCGAACGGATGCCGGTGTTCGCCGAAAGCGGTTATGATTTTATATCTGCCGGTGAGCGGGAAGGGCAGGCGTCCGCTATTCGAGGCGAAATTGTCCGAGAGCGTCTTTTCTTCCTTCGTCATGGCGTATCCTCCGGCCGTATCGGCGCGGCGTGAAACGGTGTTGTCTTTCGTCGAATGTTCGATTTCGCTGGCTATAAGCTGTTCGATTTGTCGGTTCAGTTCTTCGGCCTGTTTCCTTTTCCGGCTGACTTGATCCTGAAG
>JAIRLL010000371.1 GCA_031259505.1 Tannerella sp. | reverse complement strand
GAAA
Organism: Tannerella sp.; assembly: GCA_031259505.1. Lineage (GTDB taxonomy): Bacteria > Bacteroidota > Bacteroidia > Bacteroidales > Tannerellaceae > Tannerella. Next base: position 3,916 of record JAIRLL010000371.1, on the reverse strand, counting down.
CGCCGGTGCTGATCAGTTCCACGCCGGAAGGTGCGCGCGACTTTGTCGTCCCTTCGCGGATGAATCCGGGACAGTTCTACGCCCTGCCCCAGTCGCCGCAAACGTTCAAGCAACTGTTGATGGTATCGGGCTTCGACAAATACTTTCAGATCGTAAAATGTTTCCGCGACGAAGACCTGCGCGCCGATCGTCAGCCGGAGTTTACGCAAATAGACTGCGAGATGAGTTTCGTCGGGCAGGACGACGTGCTGAATGTATTCGAAGGCATGTCGAAGCATCTGTTCAAAACGATTCGGGGAATCGAGATGAACGCGCCTTTTCCACGCATGACGTGGGCCGACGCCCTGAAATACTACGGGACAGACAAGCCGGACATCCGTTTCGGCATGAAATTCGTTGAACTGGCCGGTCTCCTGCAGGGGCACGGCTTTCCCGTCTTCGACAGCGCGGCATACATCGGAGGCATATGTGCGCAGGGCGCTGCCGGTTACACCCGCAAACAACTGGATGTGCTGACCGATTTCGTCAAACGCCCGCAGATTGGCGCCAAAGGATTGGTATACGCCCGTGTAGACGCGGATGGCACGGTCAGATCGAGCGTGGATAAATTCTATTCACAGGAAATCCTGCAACAACTGAAAACCGCCTTTCAGGCAGAACCGGGCGACTTGATTCTGATTCTTTCGGGAGACAACGCAATGAAAACCCGCAAGCAACTCGGCGAGCTACGCCTTGAAATGGGCAACCGCCTGATGCTCCGCAACAAAAATACTTTTGCCTGCCTGTGGGTAATCGACTTCCCGCTCCTTGAATGGAGTGAAGAAGACAACCGCTATTATGCCATGCATCATCCCTTTACATCGCCCAGACCGGAAGATGTCCATCTGCTCGACAGCAATCCCGGAGCCGTTCGCGCCAATGCGTACGACATGGTAATCAACGGTGTGGAAGTAGGCGGCGGCTCCATTCGAATCCATGACAGCGCCCTGCAGAACAGGATGTTTCGCCTGCTGGGTTTTACCGACGAACAGGCGCAGGCGCGTTTTGGCTTCCTGATGAACGCCTTCAGGTACGGCGCACCTCCTCACGGCGGTATCGCCTACGGACTGGATCGCTGGGTGTCTCTTCTGGCCGGACTGGACTCCATTCGCGACTGCATCGCCTTCCCGAAAAACAATGCGGGCAGAGACGTGATGATCGATGCCCCCTCGACCCTCGAACAGGCGCAACTGGATGAACTGAACCTGTCTGTTCTTCCTCCGAAACAGGAGGTGCAGGCAAATTCAAAATCCAGGGGATAAACCAATGGTTCGCTGATATGAAAATAAAAGATATACTGACCGAAATAGAGCGTCATGCCCCGCTGCCCCTGCAGGAAGGATTCGACAATGCCGGAGTGCAGACCGGCGACGTCGAACAGGAAGCTGCCGGAGCGCTGTTGTGCCTGGACGTGACGGAAGCCGTTGTGGACGAGGCGACAGCGAAAGGGTGCAACTTGATTGTCTCGCATCATCCACTGCTTTTCAAACCGATCAGATCGCTCGTCGGACAGACTTGTGCCGAACGTTGCCTGATAAAAGCCTGCAAACGCGACCTTGTGATTTATGCCGCCCATACGAATCTCGACAATGCGTATGGCGGCGTCAATTACCGTCTGGCCGAGCAAATTGGAATTCAGCGCGTAACCATTCTTAACCCGCAAAAAAACATGTTACTGAAACTGGCAGTATTCGTGCCCGAAGCCCATGCGGAAACCGTCCGGAACGCCCTGTTCAACGCCGGAGCCGGACATATAGGCAATTACGATTCGTGCAGTTTCAATCTTGCGGGCGAAGGCACTTTCCGCGCCGGTGAAAACGCCTGTCCGTTCTGTGGCGAAACCGGTCGGCGGCACAGCGAAAAAGAAATACGTATCGAAACGATTCTGCCGGCATTTCGAAAAAATGCTGTCACCCGCGCGCTGCTTTCCGCTCATCCGTATGAAGAACCGGCGTTCGACTTTTATCCTTTAAGCAATACGTGGGCTGCGGCCGGTTCGGGTATTATCGGTGAACTGCCTGAAAGCGAAGATGCCCGCGATTTTTTGCTGCGTATCAGGACGCTTTTCAGGGCAAACAGCGCAAGACATTCCGCATTTACCGGAAAACCCGTCCGCAAGGTAGCTGTATGCGGCGGAAGCGGCGCTTTCCTGATTCCTGAAGCGATTGCGGCGGGCGCCGACGTTTTCATTACCGGCGAAGCAAAATACAACGATTTTTACGACGCGGAAAACAAAATCATTCTGGCCGTTATCGGTCACTATGAAACGGAAATATGCACAAAAGATATTTTCTTTGACATCATATCAAAAAAATTTCCTACCTTTGCCGTGCAAATCTCAAATACAGATTCAAACCCAGTTAAATACTTATAAGAAATGGCTAAAAAGAAAGAAGTTGCGGAAAAAGAATATACCGTTGAAGAACGGCTCAGATCATTGTATCAACTGCAAGTCACGATGACGTCAATTGATAAAATCAAAACGCTTCGCGGAGAATTACCTTTGGAAGTCTCCGATTTGGAAGACGAGATTGCCGGACTGGAAACCCGTATTCACAACTATCATGCTGAGATAGACACCAATAAAGGAAACGTGACATTACAAAAGAACAAAATCAGCGAAGCGTCCGGTTTAATCGAAAAATACAAATCACAACTGGATAACGTGCGAAACAACCGTGAATTTGACAATCTGTCTAAAGAGATCGAATTTCAGGGTCTTGAAGTTGAATTTGCAGAAAAGAGAATCAAAGAGTACAATGCGGTAATCGACAAGAAAAAAGACGACATCAAGCAATGTAAAGAACTTCTGGAAGGGCGGAAAGGCGATTTGACGCAGAAAAAGAGCGAACTGGAAGAAATCATTTCCGAAACCCGTCAGGAAGAAGAAAAATTGCGCGAAAAGGCGAAGAAACTGGAAGAAACGATTGAACCCCGCCTGCTGACTGCCTTCAAACGTATCCGCAAAGGGGCGCACAACGGGTTGGCCGTAGTGGATATTCAGCGAGATGCCTGTGGTGGATGTTTCAACAAAATCCCTCCCCAAAAGCAAATGGATATCAAACTGCGGAAAAAAATCATCGTTTGCGAATATTGCGGTCGCATCATGATTGACCCTGACCTGACGCTGTCGGTACAAAAATAACGTCCGTAGAAGCCGGACGACCAGGGGTTGAGCGCAGAGAATCCGGTAAAATTTTACAACTTATGACTCGGGCTTTCAGGAAATATATCGAGAAACATAATCTGCTGAAACTGACCGACACGGTAGTGGTGGGTGTGAGTGGAGGCGCCGATTCCGTCGCATTGCTGCATTTGCTGGCGCGTGCGGATTATACCTGTGTCGTAGCGCACTGCAATTTTCACTTGCGAGGAGACGAGTCCGACGGCGACGCACATTTCACTATGCAGACCGCCGGCGCCCTGCATTTCCCTTTTCATAAAATTGATTTCGACACACAAAACCATGCCACGCGGAATCGTATTTCCATTGAAATGGCTGCACGCGAATTGCGTTACCGGTGGTTCGAACAGTTACGCGCCGAACAACATGCGCAAGCCATTGCCGTGGCGCATCATCGCGACGACAGCGTCGAAACCGTCATACATAATATTGTACGCGGTACAGGTATTCGCGGCCTAACCGGTATTCACCCGAAAAACGGATACATTATCAGGCCATTGCTGCCTTTCGGTCGAGATGAAATCCTCGCCTGGCTTTCGGAAAATCAGATTGAATACCGTACAGACAGCAGCAACTTCTCGGACGAATATACGCGTAACTTCATCCGCATGCACGTTTTACCTTTACTTGAGAAACTGAATCCATCGGTCAGAGAGGCCATTGCGCGAACTGCCGCTCATCTTTCGGATGTAG
>JAIRLL010000328.1 GCA_031259505.1 Tannerella sp. | reverse complement strand
GCTCTTCCGATCTGTTTCATAATCTTGAATTTTGAATATTGAATCTTACTCCGTTTCGAATGGAGGCAAAGATAATATCTTATTTTCAGATTCGCAAAAAACCGGAATTTCAAACCCGTGAAGCTCCTGCCGATTTGACGGGCTGTCATGCCCGTTCGATTAATTTAAGGGCTTTGAATTTGCATCTGTCCAGACAGGCTTCACAAGCGGTGCATCTTTCCGGATATTTCACTGCGGCATGTATTCCTGTTTCGTCTTCTACCATTTCCAGGACATGGCGAGAGCATTTTCCGGCGCAGCGCCGACATCCGGCACAGTTACTTTCAACAACAAAGATAACTTTGCTCCTCCGATTCTGCCTGCGATGCAAGTTGAAGGAAATCCACAGAAAGACTGCAATTCCCATGACGATATATACTGCATTCATTTTTCAGCGTTTTTATATGATTATCTGTTTATGCAGACAGACAGGGAAGAAAAATATTTTACGGGAACCTCTGAAAAAACCAATCTCTGCGTCACGCTCCGTCTGCAATATGTTTTTAACCCGAGTTCGGGATAGGAAGATGCCGGAAGACGGCGTGTTGCTGTCCGTCGCCGCCGTTCCGCAAAGCGGCCAAAACTTTGGCCGGATTTCCCGGTTCCGCAAAAAAAAACATATCCGACCTCTCGCAGGCCAGATATGTGATTGAATGTCTATGATTCAAGTTATTTATTATGAGAAATATTGTTTTGCGTTACCTGTTCAGTTGGATATGTTGCCGAAATATTTGAAGTTATTGAAGTTGAAACCGGGTATCTGGAGAAACAGTTTCATATGCTCCAAATCGTCCAGTTTATCGAACTTGTGAAATTCCAGGTTGTTTTTGAAGTCTTCGAGACTGTTTTTGAAGTCTTGAAGATGTTCGAAATTCATGAAGCTGAGGCCGTCGCTGCCATTGTCTTCGTCCCACCTTTCAATCACCGATACGTTGGCGTCCTGTCCGTCGTTATCTACCGAAAAGCTGTAGTCGACATTTCCGTACCTGTATTGCAGGTTCACGATTTTGCCTCCTCTTCTGGTGATGATTTCGCGGTCTGCGACTTTTTTGTCTTTCGAAAAGTCGTCGTACGCTTTCTGAAATGCGTCCTGAAATTCCTTTACCAGAGCGGGATTCGAGTGAATCTGGATACTGGTCACGCTGCGTGTCACTTCTTTTGTGTTCCTGTCCCGGTGGCGGATAATATTTACGTCGACCGTTTCCAGAGTTTCACATTTCTTAATCAAAGCCTTGATGGCTTCCTGCGCACTCGACTCCATCGAAAAACTTCCGAGAAGCCACATCAATCCAATTAATAATCCGATTTTAGTTTTCATTTTTTCTATATTTTAAAAGTTATGGTAATCTGCTGTTAACAGCTTCCTTGCTTCTTCCCTTGCACAGGGGTCTGCAAATCCGCCAAGCACGGCGTTCTGCTGCTGCTGTTCGATCGTTCGCCGGTAGCGTTCTATCACGTCGTCGGGGTCTGCCGGTTCGCGTATCAGGCGTTCCATGTTGGCCTGCTGTTCGAACGCTTCGCGGAAGGTCTTTTCGAGTTCGGGACGGATAAGTTCCATATCCGTGATGCGGATGCCGCCGCGAATAATATAGCTGCCTTCGTAGGGTTCGAAGCTGTCTGTTTGCCGGTGCGAAAGTATGACGATGCATCCCGTCGCCACCGCTGCTGCCAGGCCTGCCCACATCTGCCGCCATTTCACTGCCGGGCGTGGCGCTTTGCGGCTTTCCGCTGCGGCGGACTGTGCGGCCGTCTCTTTGGCCAGACCTGTTTCAAAATATTTGAAAACGGGCTTGTAGCAGGCCAGATGCGCGGGCAGGTCGTCGCTGTCGAAGAAACGGTACAGCGTCTGTTCTTCTTCGCCGGACGTCTGCCCTTCGAAAAAACGCATCAGCAGGTCTTCTGTTTTTTCCGGTTCGTATATCATCTTTTTTCCATATTGAGAAACAATTCTTTTACTTTCTTTCTGGCTCTGGACAGGTTTACGCGGACGGCTTCGGGAGCGGTTCCCGTAATCGAGGCGATTTCGTCGACTTCGAAACCGTCTACGTGTTTCATCCGCAGCACGGTCTGCTGAAGTCCGGGCAGACGGTCGATTATCCGCATCAGATGCGCCACGCTGTCTTTTTCTTCCAGTTGCGTGTCGGGTGAGGGATTCGGACATTCCACTGTCAGTCCGTTCATTTCTTCCAGCCCTTCGCATCGCCGGCGTTCCCTGATTTTGTTCAGGCACAGATTTTTCGTCATCTCTGCCGTCAGCGCCGGGATACTCCGGTAACTGTCCAGTTTCGAACGCATGTACCACAGTTTCAGATAGACATCCTGAACGACATCTTCCGCATCCGACGGGTCGTCCAGCAATCGTTTCGCATACGACAGCAACTGTCCGCGCAACGGCAATACCTTTTCTTTAAACTGCTCCGGCTTCATGTTTCAAAGGTATGACACATCAAAAGGGAAAACGTAACATCGGAAGGGCGTTTTTTTTTCAATGGCTGAGATTTCTACTTTCGGCTTTTGAATCCCTGAATCTTTGAACTGCAAATTCAATTTGCAGATTTACGCCGCTCACCGCATATATTCGCTAACCCGTTCGGCGCAACATTCGCCGTCGATGGCCGACGAAACAATCCCTCCGGCATATCCTGCTCCTTCGCCGCACGGGAAAAGTCCTCGCAGAGTGACATGCTGCATCGTGTCGGGATTGCGCAGGATGCGGACAGGCGACGATGTGCGTGTTTCGACGCCAATCATCACCGCCTCGCGACTCAGGAATCCGCGTGAGACGCTGTTGAAGTGACGGAATCCTTCGCGCAGGCGGTCGGCAATGAATGGCGGCATCCAGAGGTGAAGCGGCGACGAGACCAGTCCGGGCGTATAGGACGAGAGGGGCAGGGTCGACGTGTTTTGCCTGTTCATGAAATCGGTCATGCGCTGCGCGGGAGCTGTTTGCCTCATGCCTCCGTTCAGCCGGCATACCCGTTCCAACTGCTCCTGAAAGTACATCAGCGCCAGGGGCGAACCTCTGTCGAAGGGGAAGCCGGCAAAGGCAAAAGCTTCGAGCCGCCCGGTCGACATGTCTTCGGGTCTGATCTCTACTACCATGCCTGCGTTTGCCCAGCGCGAGTTGCGCGCCGACGGCGACATGCCGTTGACGACGACCTGCTCGGGGGCGCTTGCCGCGGGGACGACGAACCCGCCCGGACACATGCAAAAGGAATATACGCCCCGCCCGTCGACCTGCGCCGAAAAGCGATATTCTGCTGCGGGCAGGCTGTCGCCACGTCCTTCGGGGCGGCGGTAGCGGATGCGGTTGATCAGCGTCTGCGGATGTTCGAGCCGTACGCCGACGGCTATGCCTTTCTGTTCGACGGGTATCTGCTGCCGTTCGAACCATTGATACACGTCGCGCGCCGAATGTCCGGTAGCCAGAATCACCGGCCCGGTGAAGACCTGCCCTTCGCGCGTCTCGACGCCGGTTGCTTCGCCGTTTCGGACGATCAGTTTCTCCACGCAGGTGCGGAAATGTACTTCTCCGCCCGACGCAGTGATCCGGCGGCGCATGTTTTCGATGATGCGCGGCAGCTTGTCGGTACCGATATGCGGACGTGCGTCCGACAGAATCGACGCGTCGGCGCCGTGTTGATGGAAGATACGCAGGATACGCTCGACCGAGCCGCGTTTCCTGCTGCGCGTGTAGAGTTTGCCGTCCGAGAAGGCTCCTGCTCCGCCTTCGCCGAATGCGTAGTTGGATTCGGGATCCACGACGTGCTCGCGACTGATTCGCGCGATGTCTTTTTTCCGTTCGTGCACGTCTTTTCCGCGTTCCAGCACAACCGGACGCAGCCCCAGTTCTATCAGCCTGAGCGCGGCGAAGAGTCCGCACGGGCCTGCGCCGACGACGACGGCGGCTTTTCTTTCCGATACGTCGCCGTACGACGCGATCGCCCGATATTCGTCGCTGTCCGGTTCTTCGTCGATAAAGACGCGCAGGTCGACGTGTATGCGGATTACTCGCTGGCGTGCATCGGTCGAACGTTTCAGGACGCGGACGGCGCGAATCCTTTCCGCGGCGTCGCCCGTTTCGCGGCATACGGCCTGACGGAGCGTATGCTCGTTTATCGCTTCTTCGGGAAGGATTCTTAAATGCAGTTCTTTTATCATGCCGGGCGGTTTTCGTTCTTTCCGAAAAGCAGTCCGAAGGCTTCGTCCACTTTTCGTACCTGAAACAGTTTTATTTTCGTATTCAGCCCGTCAAGTCCTTTCATCCGGGGGATAATCATGCGTGTGAAGCCCAGTTTTTCGGCTTCCCGAACGCGCTGTTCGATGCGATTGACGGGGCGTATTTCGCCTGAAAGTCCGACTTCGCCCGTCATGCAGATGTCGCGCCCGACGACGAGGTCGAGGCTGGACGAGAGTACGGCGGCAATCACCGGCAGGTCGATTGCGGGGTCGCTGACGTGCAGTCCTCCGGCGATGTTGAGGAAGACGTCTTTTTGCGCCAGTTTGAATCCTGCGCGTTTTTCGAGTACGGCCAGCAGCATGTTCATCCGCCGCAGGTCGAAGCCGGTGGCGCTGCGCTGCGGCATGCCGTAGACTGCGGAGCTAACCAGGGCCTGCGTTTCTATCAGAAACGGGCGGGCGCCTTCGATGGTGGCGGCTATTGCTACGCCGCTCAGGCCGTCGCGGTTTTGCGTGAGCAGCAGTTCGGAGGGGTTGCCGACTTCGCGCAGGCCGTCGGAGCGCATTTCGTAGATGCCCAGTTCGGACGTGCTGCCGAAACGGTTTTTTATGCTCCGCATGATGCGATACGTGTAGTGCCGGTCGCCTTCGAACTGGAGCACGGTGTCGACAATGTGTTCGAGCACTTTAGGGCCTGCGATGCTGCCTTCCTTGTTGATGTGGCCTATGAGGAGCACGGGCGTGCCGCTTTCTTTTGCGTATTTGAGGATGGCGGCGCTACATTCGCGCACCTGCGCGATGCTTCCCGGCGAGGAGGCAAGCGTTTCCATGCAGACGGTCTGGATGGAGTCGATGATCATCAGGGAGGGCTGCATGTCGAGGGCGTGCGCGAATATCTGTTCGAGGTTGGTTTCGCACAGAATATAACATTCGTCGGAACAGTCTTTCGACAGCCGTTCGGCGCGGAGTTTCAACTGCTGTGCGCTTTCTTCGCCGGAGATGTAGAGCGTTCGGATGCCCTGCATCTTCAGCACGGTTTGCAGCACGAGCGTCGACTTGCCGATGCCCGGCTCGCCGCCTATCAGCACGAGCGACCCTTTCACCAGACCGCCGCCGAGCACGCGGTTAAATTCGCCATCCTGCATGTCGAGGCGGACTTCTTCTTTCAGCGTCACGTCTCGCAGCAGGCGAGGGCGCGTTTCGCCGTGTTCGAATCCTTTTACTGCAAATCCCGCACCCGCCCCTTTCGACACGATTTCTTCCACATACGTGTTCCATTCTCCGCACGACGGGCATTTGCCTGTCCATTTGGGCGAATCTGCTCCGCACGACGTGCATACGTACACGGTTTTTGTTTTAGCCATAATTGAATTGCCTGTTAATAATTTAATGTACTCCCACGTACAGTATTTTTTTTGCAAATATAGGAATATTTGTAATTTTGCGGGCACAGGATATACGTTAAAAAGTTATCAGGTATGAAAAGAAACAAATCTTATTTTGCCTCGGGCTGCTTCTGGGGCACGGAATATCACTTCATGAAGGCGCCGGGCGTCGTGTCTACGGCTGCCGGTTTTATGGGCGGGCATGTCGATGCGCCGGCTTACCGGGAGGTGCGCACGGGCAGGACGGGGCATCTGGAATGTGTCGAGGTGGAGTATGACGCGACAGAAACGGCGTACGAAGAACTGGTAAAGCTGTTTTTCGAAACGCACGATTTTACGCAAACCGATGGACAGGGTCCCGACATCGGCTCGCAGTATCTCTCCTGCCTCTTTTATGCGAACGACGGGGAAAAGAATACGGCCGAAAAATACATCCGTCTGCTGGAAAGCATGGGATACCGCGTGGCGACAAAACTGCAGCCGGCCTCCGTCTTCTGGAAAGCGGAAGACAGCCACCAGCAATACTACGAACACAAGGGCGCGGAACCTTACTGCCATGTCTACAGAAAAATATTCTGACCGGGGGAAGGCTGCGGCCTGCCGGTGACATGTTTCGTTATTTGATTATTGTCAGCCCGCCGGATTGCTTTGTGCATCGCAATGACGCCCGCCGGACGCCATTGCCGACAACAATGGCATCCGCCGTCATTGCGCCTGCGAGGTACGAAGCAGGAAGCAATCCGGAATAATATCGCAAAATTACACCGCGCGCAGTATATAACAGAATCATGCCAGGTATAATATAATAATGTATACAGTCATTCCTTACGGGAACACAATCCGCTATATTCATACGTTGTTTTTTATACCTGCTTCCTCGCAATAATTTTTCCGTCACTCTCACCGCCGGGAGTGAG
>JAIRLL010000306.1 GCA_031259505.1 Tannerella sp. | reverse complement strand
AGTGAAGAGAAAAACGACAACCCCTTGATTTCGTGGGAAGACCGGCTTTCGACGCTGTATTACGACTACGCCATGAAAAGCCCCAACCTTTTCATATCCGGATGGTTCGAACTCAACCTGAATATCGGAAACATCCTGACTGCCGTCAATTGCCGCAATCACAAGCTCGATAAAACAGCATATATTGTCGGAAACAACGAAGTAGCCGATTTACTGCGCAGTTCGGGCGCACGTGATTTCGGACTGGGCGAAATGCTTGACTACCTGCCCGAACTGTTCCGGATTGTCGAAGAGCCGAATCTGATGATGCGCGAACGCAGGACTGACCTGTTGAAATGGGCCTGGCTGGACGAACAGACATTCTTCAAAACATTTGATATTGAGACGATATTCGCCTATCTCCTGCGTATCGAAATGATTGAACGGTGGACATCGCTCGACAAGGCAAAAGGCGAACAGGCTTTCAGAGAACTCGTCGGTGCAATCAAACGCGAAAGCGCCGGCGTACTGGACGAATTTAAACAAAACGAGAAAATTATGATGTAATATAAAATTAATTTAACAACAAAAAATCACAGTCATGAAGATGAAAAATTTATTTATTGTAGCTGCAATCGCAGCATTATTCCCTGCATGTTCTCAAGTACTTCCTCCGGCAATTCAGTCGCCGAAAGCAATAGAGGAACTTACGGCCGACCTGAAAAAGATCGGTAAAGATTTTAAGATCGAAAAAGTAGTGGTACACGAGAAAGATGAATTGTCGGGCACTTTTGGAATGAGTGTCGTTGATATGCAAAACAGCAAAGGCGAAAAGTACGAACAAACGCTTTACTACAACTTCGGGATTCCTCATAACGACCCCAAACCCCAGAGTGGAGCGCGTTCCCGATCCGAAAATCTTTACTTCATCAACGTAGATGATATTATCGAACGAAAAGATCTGATTGAGAAGTATGTCGAAGAAGCGAAAACGCAAATTCCGGAAGGCTATACTTTCGAGAGCGTGGATTTTATAACCTTTGCACCCGACGATAATGGCGCATTGGTGCTGTCGTTTGAAATTCAGGTTACCGAAACCGGCAAATCGGCTCGCATGGAAGGCGGACGAAAAGTGATCGACTATTATCAACTGGAATTTTTCGTCGATAAGGATGGCAACATCACTCATGACGAATGGTAATACTTTTTCATTAATCCGCGAATGACTAATGTATGGCTGCAAAAGGAATTGTAAAAGGAATTGTTTCCAATCTTGTGACGGTGGAGGTAGATGGCGCTGTTTCGCAGAACGAAATCTGCTACATCACCGTAAATGGTGTCAGGCTCATGGCCGAAGTTATCAAAATCATCGGGAAGAATGCTTACGTACAAGTGTTTGAAAGCACGCGCGGCATGCGGGTCGGCGACGAAGCCGAGTTTGCAGGCCACATGCTCGAAGTGACGCTGGGCCCCGGCATGCTGTCGCGCAACTACGATGGTTTGCAAAACGACCTGAACAGGATGGAAGGCATATTCCTGAAACGCGGAGAATACACGTTCCCGCTGGACAGGGAACGGTTATGGGATTTCAAGCCCCTTGCCAAAGTGGGCGACCCCGTCAGTGCCGGTTCATGGCTGGGCGAAGTGGACGAAAACGCCCAGCCGCACCGCATCATGCTGCCGTTCGGTTTTACCGATACCTGCACCGTAAAGCAAATAGCCGCACAGGGACAGTACACCATCGGGCAGGTGATTGCCGTCGTTACCGACAGGCACGGCAATGACCATGACATCACCATGATGCAGAAATGGCCTGTGAAAAAAGCTATCACCTGCTACAAAGAAAAACCCCGTCCGTTCAAACTGCTGGAAACAGGCGTGCGTATCATCGACACCATCAATCCTGTTGTTGAAGGCGGTACGGGCTTCATTCCGGGACCGTTCGGAACAGGGAAAACCGTGCTCCAGCATGCCATCTCCAAACAGGCCGAGGCCGACATCGTAGTGATAGCAGCCTGCGGCGAACGCGCCAACGAAGTAGTAGAAATCTTCGTCGAATTTCCCGAACTCGAAGACCCCCATACAGGCCGTAAACTGATGGAACGTACCATCATCATTGCCAATACGTCCAACATGCCTGTGGCCGCCCGCGAGGCATCCGTCTATACGGCGATGACGATTGCAGAATACTATCGGAATATGGGCCTGAAGGTGTTGCTGATGGCCGATTCTACTTCGCGCTGGGCGCAGGCGCTGCGCGAGATGTCCAACCGTCTGGAAGAACTTCCGGGACCCGACGCATTCCCGATGGATCTCTCGGCTATCGTGGCAAACTTTTATGCGCGTGCAGGCTACGTCAATCTGGCTAACGGCGCGAACGGGTCGGTTACGTTCATCGGAACCGTTTCGCCCGCAGGCGGTAACCTGAAAGAGCCGGTAACCGAAAATACGAAAAAAGTCGCCCGCTGCTTCTACGCCCTCGAACAGGCGCGTGCCGACCGCAAGCGCTATCCGGCCGTCAACCCGATTGACAGCTACTCGAAATACCTCGAATATCCCGAATTTCAAGATTATATCGCCGAACATATTTCGTCCGAATGGATTACGCTGGTGAACGAAGTCAAAACCCGCATGTTGCGCGGAAAGGAAATTGCGGAACAAATCAATATCCTCGGCGACGACGGTGTGCCGGTCGATTATCATGTCACGTTCTGGAAATCGGAACTGATTGACTTCGTGATTCTCCAGCAGGATGCATTCGATGCGGTAGACTCCGTCTCCCCGCTCGAACGGCAACAGTACATGCTGGAACGTGTGACGGGCATTTGCCATACGGATTTCAAATTCAACGGATTCACGGAAGTCGCCGATTATTTCAAGCGATTGATAAACCTCTTCAAGCAAATGAATTATTCCGAATTTAAAAGTGAACGGTTCGAAAACTACAACCGCCAGTTGGACGAGTTGCTGAAAGAAACCAATGTTTAGACCCCCGAATAAAAATCAAATAGATATGGTAACAAAAGCATTTCAGAAGATATATACAAAGATTACGCAGATCACCAAGGCGACCTGCTCGCTGAAAGCGGCGGGAGTGGGCTACGATGAACTGGCTTCGGTTGACGGGAAACTGGCACAGGTGGTAAAAATCATCGGCGACGAAGTCACCCTTCAAGTCTTCTCCGGCACGGAAGGCATCCGCACCAACGCCGAAGTCGTGTTCATGGGCAAAGCGCCGTCGCTACGAGTAGGCGACCAACTGGCCGGCAGGTTTTTCAATGCTTACGGCGAGCCTGTCGACGGCGGCCCCGTACCCGAAGGCCGGGAGGTTGAAATCGGCGGCCCGTCGGTAAACCCCGTGCGACGCAAGCAGCCCTCCGAACTGATTGCTACCGGCATTGCAGGTATTGATTTGAACAATACGCTCGTCACAGGGCAGAAAATTCCCTTCTTCGCCGACCCCGACCAGCCTTTCAACCAGGTCATGGCACTGGTAGCGTTGCGTGCCGAGTCGGATAAAATCATCCTCGGCGGCATGGGAATGACGAACGACGATTACCTGTTTTTCAAAAACACGTTTAGCAACGCCGGCGCCCTGGATCGCATCGTGAGTTTTATCAATACGACGGAAGACCCATCGGTAGAGCGTATTCTCGTGCCCGACATGGCGCTGGCCGCTGCCGAATATTTCGCGGTGGAGAAGCATGAAAAGGTGCTCGTCCTGCTGACAGACATGACGAATTATGCCGACGCCCTTTCCATTGTATCGAACCGCATGGATCAGATTCCATCGAAAGATTCGATGCCCGGCTCGCTTTATTCGGATCTGGCGAAGATATACGAAAAAGCGGTGCAATTCCCCGATGGCGGTTCCATCACGATTATTGCCGTGACAACCCTGTCGGGTGGAGATATTACCCACGCCGTGCCCGACAATACGGGATATATCACGGAAGGGCAGTTGTATTTGCGCCGCGACAGCGATGTGGGCAAGGTGATTGTCGACCCGTTCCGCAGCCTTTCGCGCCTGAAGCAATTAGTTGTCGGCAAAAAAACGCGCGAAGATCATCCGCAGGTGATGAACGCGGCAGTCCGCCTCTATGCCGACGCGGCCGATGCAAAAACGAAAATGGAAAACGGTTTCGACCTAACTGACTACGATACCCGCGCGCTGGCCTTTGCCAAAGACTATTCGGGCAGATTGCTGGCCATTGACGTCAACCTGAACACGACCGAGATGCTCGACGTGACCTGGCAACTGTTTGCCGAACACTTCAATCCCGAAGAAGTGAATATCAAACAGGAACTTGTCGACAAATACTGGATCAAAAAATAACGCAAATGGCTCTGACATTTCAGTACAACAAAACTTCGCTTCAGCAACTCGAAAAGCAACTGAAGATACGCGAGCGTTCGCTGCCTACCATCAAAAGCAAGGAGAGCGCATTACGTATGGAAGTGAAGCGTACCAAAGATGAAGTGATTGCCCTGGAAAAGCAGTTGGAAGGCGAAATCCGTCATTACGAATATATGATGCCGCTCTGGAACGAATTCCGTCCCGAACTCGTGACGGTGAAAGACGTCCGGCTGTCGGCAAGAAAGATAGCCGGCGTGCTGGTACCGGCGCTGGACGGCATAGACTTCGGGACGGTGCATTACAGCCTCTTCAATGCACCGGCGTGGTATGCCGACGGCGTTGAATTGCTGAAACGTCTGGCAAGCGCGGGAGTAGAAGTCGATTTTACGCATCTCAAACTGGCGATGCTCGAACGCGCCCGGCGCAAGACGACGCAGAAACTGAATCTGTTCGAAAAAGTGCAGATTCCCGGATACAAGGATGCCATTCGCAAGATTAAGCGATTCATGGAAGACGAAGAAAGCCTTTCGAAGTCGTCGCAAAAAATCATGCGCGCCAATCAGGAAAAGCGAAACGCCAAAAACGGGGAGGATGCGGCATGATAGTGAAGATGAGTAAATATGCCTTTTTGATTTATCACAAGGAATACGACACGTTTCTGAACCGGCTGCGTGAGATGGGCGCCGTGCATGTGAAAGAGACACAAACGGCTGCCGACCAGCCGCAAATACAGCAGTTGCTGGCAGAGCGCAAACGTGTGCAGACACAACTGCGGCTGCTGAAAAAGACTCGGGACGATAAGACCGCCGCCGGAGGCGAGGACAACACACAGCCTGCCGTCCTCGCGCCCGCACGTCCCGTGACGGCAGAAGAAGGAGCGGCGCAGGTGGATCACATCGAACGGTTGAGCGAACAAACCGGCGAACAGCACACCGTCATCCAGTCTATTGAGAAGGATATTGCGGCCATCAGCGTCTGGGGCGATTTTGATTATGCGAACATCACGCGCCTGCAGCAGGCAGGATACGACGTGACGTTCTTCACCTGCCCGTCGTCGCGCTACGACACGGCCTGGAACGAAGCGTACAATGCGTTCGTGATAAACGAACTGCAGTCGGCGAACTATTTTATCACCATCACCCCCCACGGTATGCCGGTAGAGATCGACGCCGAACGCGCCAGACTGCCGGACAGCAGCCTGGCGCAACTGCGCGAACGGCTCCGCATCGAACAGGAGCGGACAGACGAACTCAACCGCAAGCTTGCCGCCATCGCCGCCGCCGACTTCCGCACGCTGGAAGCATACGACGCCCTGCTGTCCAACGACCTGGCATGGAAAAACGTGCACATCCAGACCGTTCGCGAAGCCGGCGACAAACTGATGATGCTCGAAGGATGGATCCCCACGGCGCTGGAAAAGGTATTGGAACAGACACTCGACCGGGATGATTATTTTTACCGCAAACTGAAAGTGACGCCCGAAGACGACGTCCCGATTCAGTTCAAAAACGACCGCTTCTCGCGCCTGTTCGAACTGATCAGCAAACTGTATATGTTGCCGAAATACGGCGAACTGGACTTGACGCCGTTTTTTGCGCCGTTCTTCATGATATTTTTTGGCCTGTGCCTCGGCGATTCGGGTTACGGACTGTTTTTACTGCTCGCGGCAAGCGCCGCCAAGATGTTTATGCGCAAAAAGATACAGCCGTCCATGATGCCCGTATTGTCGCTGGTGCAGATATTGGGCGCATCCACGTTTTTCTGCGGATTGCTGACGGGCACGTTTTTCGGCGCCGGCATGTACGACTGGGGCATACCCGCACTGGACGTATTGAAAGCGCATGTCTTTCTGGACAATAACCAGATGTTTGCACTTGCACTGATACTGGGCGTCGTGCAGATTCTTTTCGGGATGTGCCTGAATGCGACGAACCGGATTATCCGGTTCGGATTCGTATACGGACTTTCCACCATCGGCTGGATTATCCTGCTGGTCAGTATGGGTGTAGCATATCTGCTGCCAGGCGCCATGCCGATGTTCGGGACGATACACCTGGCTGTCATCAGCCTTTCAGGCATCCTGATATTCCTGCTCAATTCGCCGGGCAAAAATCCGCTGTTCAACATCGGACTGGGGCTGTGGGATACGTACAATATGGCGACCGGGCTGCTGGGCGACGTCCTGTCGTACGTCCGTCTGTTTGCACTCGGACTGTCGGGTGGCATACTTGCCGGAGTGTTCAACAGCCTGGCCACGGGCATGAGTCCCGACAATATCATCGTCGGTCCGATTGTCATGACGCTGATTTTCGTTGTCGGACATGCCATCAATATATTTATGAACGTACTGGGCGCCTTCGTGCATCCGATGCGTCTCACGTTTGTAGAATTTTTCAAAAACTCCGGCTACGAAGGTGGCGGGAGTGCATATAACCCGTTTAAATGGAATAAATAAACAATTAATAATGTAATAATTTTAAAACTATGGAACCAAACTTATTATTAGCGTATGTAGGCATTGCAATAATGCTTGTTTTGTCGGGAGTGGGAAGTGCGTATGGCGTCACCATTGCAGGAAATGCAGCGGTAGGCGCATTGAAAAAAAACAGCAGCGCATTCGGCAATTATGTGGTACTGGCAGCGCTGCCGGGCACGCAGGGCTTGTATGGCTTTGCGGGGTATTTCATGTTTCAGATGATTTTCGGCGTACTCACTCCGGAGATTACCGCTTTTCAGGCGGCAGCCGTCTTCGGAGGCGGGCTGACGCTTGGCATGGTGGCGCTGTTTTCCGCCCTGCGGCAGGGAAGCGTCTGCGCCAATGGCATCGCTGCCATCGGACAGGGGCATAACGTTTTCACCAACACGTTGATTCTCGCCGTATTCCCGGAACTCTACGCCATCGTGGCGCTTGCAGTCGTATTCCTGATCGGCGGCGCACTGTGAAAATGAACGGCGGAAACGATTTTCCGCGTACATAATTGAAAACGCCTGCATCCGTTCCTCTCTGGGTGCAGGCGTTTTTATAATTCCTGAAATCCGCAAACACAGGAAGATACCGTTACTGTCAGCAATGGCATCCGGCGTCTTTTGCGAGGCACGAAGCAATTCGGTGAACTGACAATTAGCAAATAACCTGAGTTCGGGATAAGAAAGAATTGAAATATTTACTTCAGGGATACGAAATAAATAAGATATAATACTTTAAGCGGGTAAAAAAGTGAGATTGAAAGATAACAGAGTCCTGGATTGCCACGTCGCTGCGCTCCTACCAATGGCGGAATTCGACGATAACGTTGATAAACAGTGAGTTTTCCTCATTTCGGGAAATTGCTGATGATACTCCCCTTTTTGGGTGATTGCCGATGATGCTCCCGTCATTTTCCCCTTGTTTATT
>JAIRLL010000274.1 GCA_031259505.1 Tannerella sp. | reverse complement strand
TTCGTGCGTCGTGATGCGCACTATCTGTATGAGGCAGGCCTTACCGGTAGGTCGATGTTCGCCAATGCTTTGACCGTAGATGCGGAAATTCGGCTGCGAGAGCATCATCAGCGTAGTTTTGATATGCCTGGCCACCATCTCCTGAACCTGAACGAAGATGTCCTGATTTTCGAACGCGTTGTGCAGCCGCTCGACAATCTCGCGTTGGCGGGCCGGCAATTTGTTCGTGTACGTTTCTGTGGAGAAGATGAGCACCATCGCCTGTCCGACGGTGACCATGTCCATCCACGTCACTCCCGTTTTCTCGTCAAAATACATTCGCTTCAGATACTGTATCAGCTCCTCCTGTATGTAGCGAACATATTGCCTCGGCACCATGTGTCCGGGCATGGCAGAGATGCGCGGGGGCAGCATCATGATACGGAAAATGTCCTGTTTCTGACGTTTGGTGAACGAGTCGAACGCCGACGCATCTTCGCCTATTGCCTGGAAGATGCGCCGCGCGGCAGCATAACATGCTTCCAGATAGGCCTGGGAATGTTTTACCGGCACAAGCGTCTTCGGAAGATGCGTCGATGACGTTTTCTTTCTTTTCTTGTTTTTAGCCATAATGACTGATTCGTTCGTAACGCTCAATTAAACTAAGCGCGCCCAAAAATACGTTTTTTTTCCAATCCCTTCACAATAAAAATGCACTTTTTTTCGCTGTTCCGAACGATTAGGGGGGCAAAATTCAAGGATTCATGGATTTTTTCCGTGTCATGATTCATGCTTTTTTTTCGCGCTGCCGTCTCTTTGGCTTTTTATATCGCCGAATCCCGAATCACTTCGGTCTGTATTTCGATCTGGCAAGGATGTCCTGAAAATCCGGGTTGCCCATCAATTCAGGCAGGGAGGCTTTCGTCTTTTTCATGTACTGCGAGACGATTTGCCAGCCCGTCCAGGCGCCAAGGCAGCCCGGCGCATCGCCGGAAATAAAAGTGGAGGGCGCATCGGAAAAATATTTCATGACAGTTACATGATCAGGCGTGTACAAATGCTTTCGTTCAATGATCAGACGCCACAGTTCCCCTTCGTTTCGTTTGCACCACCGCAAGTCGTCCGCTGTATACCCCATCAACGATTCCGGAACAACGCGAGGCAGCATCCGGCTGATCACATATTTTATTTTCCCTTCGTATATCATGCGTTCGAGCAGCACGCGGTCGTTGCCGCGAAAAGGATATTCCGAAAGCAGCCATGCTGTCAGATAGTCAGCAACGACGTTTTCGGGATTCATCCTCTGTCGTTGATACGAACTGAAAAAATCCTGATAGAGCGGGTAGTCTTCGCCCATGTATTTGTCGATGGAGAGCGAGAGCAGGCTGTCGTCGACAAGCAGATTTTGCCCGAATCCGGACACATGCATATATACGGCAGGGATTTGCATCGCCGGAAAAACGTCATGCAGACGGGCGAAACCCTCTCCGAGTTCCGCTTCCAGCGATTCGATGCGGTCGTATTTTTCCAGCGCATCTTCATACAGTTTGTACAGCGCAGGTTCGGAGTAGTAGTTGATCAGATGGTCGTAAAAAACGGCGGTCTGCGTATCCTGCCGTTTTAAGATACCCAGTCCGACGACTTTCAGCATGGCCGCATATTCGGCCGTAAACTGCTCGTCCGGTTCGGGTGCATTCGACGAAATCAGATGAAACAAATCTCTGTCGAAACGGTGGATATGCATCGGCCTCGTGGAGTCGTTTCTGCTCTTCACGGTTGCGGAACGGTCGCATCCGGCGAGCAGGCATACCGAAAGAAGTACGGGAATGATTCGCTTATTCATTTTTACTCTTCTTTTCTTCTGATTAATACGGCGATACGCAGCGAAAGGTCGAAAAAGACCATTTTTGAATTGACATTTTGGGCGATATGCCGTTCCGCCTCGGTCAGTTCACTGACAAACTCATACACATTCATTTCGTTTACATATTCTGCAAATTTCGCGGAAAATATTTCTTCTTCCCGATTCATGTAATTTATTTCCCGGACATGAAAACGGCACATGAAATTTTCACGTATAAGCCGCTGACAATATCTCAGGAAGCGTATTTGCCTGTCTCTGCCGAATCTGTCCAGTTTTTCCGTCAGGACTTTCATATCCTTCACGCTCCTTGTCCATGCGTTGCGCATGATGCTTATAAACAGTTCCAGGAATAATTTGTTTTCGTCGCTGGTCTGTATGACGTCCGCCAGTTTCAGACAGTCGCCTTGTGCGATGTGTGCAAACTGCCACGATTGCGACGGGTCAATGCCAAATTTCTCTTCAGCGACGCGAGCAAGGGCGTCCGTCTCGATTGGCGGAAGATTCAGCCGTTGCAGGCGCGACAAAACCGTGCCGAGTATATTGTCAGGTTCTTCCGACACCATGAAGACAAGCGTGTTTTTAGGAGGTTCTTCGATGATTTTGAGCAGTTTGTTTGCACATTCGTCTTTCATGCACTCAGGTATCCAGATAAACAGCACGCGGTAGTCCGCCTCGTAAATCTTCATGCTGACTTTGTGGAACAGCATATTGCCCTCATTCGCATAAATCACCGCCGTCTTGCTGGTATTCAGATAATTCTGCCATTCGCTCAAATCGAAGTAAGTACGTGTTTTCAGGAAATCGCGCCATTCGGACAGGTGATTGTCGCAACAAACGTCTTCATCCTTTTCCCTGTCGGCTTTCACCATCGGAAACACAAAATGAAGGTCCGGATGAGCAAGAGCGGTGTATTTCAGGCACGACGGGCAGTGTCCGCAACTGTCCGTGTCCGTTCGTTCGCGACAATTCAGGTAACGGGCGTAAGCCAGCGCCAGCGGAAACGCGCCGTAGCCTGCCGATCCGCAAAACAGCCTTGCGTGCGGAATAAATCCCTCTTGCGCCAACTGAATCAGTTGACGTTTCAACTTGTCCTGACCTGTGACATCTCTGAAAAACATCGTACATATATTATATAGTGAATACGCCGCTTCCCGTTCGTCAGTAAACCGCTTTTGCAATTTGATACACGCTTTCGCTTGCCAGATACGTGTAAAAATGCAGGCCGGGCACACCGTGTGCAATCAAATCCCGGCACTGCTGTATCGTCCATTCGATGCCGGTGGCCCGCGCTTCGTCGTCGGTATGGCATTTCCGCAATTCCGATGCCAGCGGCTCGGGAATATCCGTCCGGAACACTTTGGGCAGTACCGTCAGTTGATTCCTGAATACGATGGGTTTAATGCCCGGAATAATCGGTACGTCGATGCCGTCGTTGCGCATGCGTTCCACAAAGGCGTAATATTTTGCGTTGTCGAAAAACATCTGCGTAATCAAGTAATCCGCACCGTGTTTCACTTTTTCCTTTGCATAATATATATCCGATTCCATGTTGGGCGCTTCTTCATGTTTTTCGGGATAACATGCCATGCCGTACGAAAAAGGCGTTTCGAAGCGTTCAAAGACAGAGTCGTCCAGCGCAATACCCTGATTGAACCGATTTACCTGCTGCTGCAGGTCGGTCGCGTGGTCATGATACAATTCGGCCTGCAGGCCTGCGTCAAACGATTTGATGTCGCCGCGCAGCAGCAGCAAATCGTATACACCCAGAAAATGCAAGTCTATCAGGGCGTATTCCGTTTCTTCTTTCGTAAAGCCTTTGCAGATGACATGCGGCACGGCCGTAATCCCGTAGCGGTTTTGTATCGCCGAAGCGATCGCAACCGATCCCGGACGCTTCCGCACGTTTACTTTACGGATGCAGCCGTTTGATACCACCTTCTCAACCCACTCACTGTGATGCGACGTGATGCTGATGAATTTCGGATCAAACTCGCGCAGTTTGTCTATTATCGTGTATAAATTCGTGATACTATGTCCTTTAAGCGGAGGCAATATCTCGAACGAGAACGCTGTCGTTCTGCTTTCTTTTATCAGATTTATAACTTTCATATTGATTGTCCGTATTTTATGTTCGAATATCCGCACGCAGGCTTCAATCCACATGCAAATGTAGGAAAATTTACCATAAAATGATGCGAATATTGCTTTTTTGCGAATATTCGCCTCTTTATTTTCGGATTTGAAAATCACCGCTGTTTACAAATCACACATATTTGGTTGAAATATTACACGTATTGATTAGTGAAAATTGACATAAAAAATACTATCGCAGTAAATCAAACTATTTTCGTGATAATTTGAGGAATTGCGCTTTTTCAGCCGTTTTTTCCCTGATAACAATTATATTCTCTAAAAAAAATGACAGGGACAATTGCTTTTGTATACATTGAAATAATTGATAATCAAAGATATATATATATATGTCACGCAAAACATTATATCCCTGATAGGGCGTCGGATTTAAACATTTGATTATAAGCGTTATACAAGTCATTTTTTTTATTTATAACAAATCATTCATCGAAAATAGAAAAAACAAAGTTGATTTAAGAAAAATAATTGTCAAAAAAGTTGTAACTTTGTACTGTATAAACAAAGTAGATGAATGAAGCCTGAGAAAGGCGGACAAAATAAGATAAAGAAGATATTTTTTGGTTAATTATTTATTGAAAGATATCGTTGAGATAATAGATAACAGTATAATTTGTAAATGAACAGAATAAAAGAAAGGAGGATAATAAATGAAGGAACAGTAACGGTTGTAGTTTTATACGAATTTGTTTTTTTTTGATTTTGCTGTCTGCTTGCCGTCCGTCGTGAAACGGGGACGAAAAAAAACAGGATAAATTTACGCAGTGTGTGCACCAATGCGCAGTTTATGTGAAATCAAAATCGCGCTTGCCTGATGTTTTGTTCGGGTAAATTCTGATAATCAAAATAGAATTATTGAGGTACAGAAAACTCAAATAATTTGATGAATAAAATGTGAATTTTAAAATGTAGTGAACTAAATAAAAAATAATGGTATGATGAATTATGAAAATAATTTCCTTAACAGCAACAAAGAAATGACGGATGAATCTATCGGATTCAAACACATCAAGGTGAATGCAGAAGGGAAAATTAATTTTAACAGTGAGAAAAATCATAATCTTTTATTTCTGCTGGATGGAAATATACACTTTCACACGGTAGAAGTAGTAACAAGGAAATTGTTGACCGACGGCATTATCCTGATACCCAAAGGTTGTGTATTTTCGTATGAAGTGAGACAAGACAGTGAACTGGTGATATTTTCATTTAAAATGTTGCGGTCGGTTTGCGACAAACTGTTTATCCAGCAAATGGGCAGCGACTTTGAAGACATCGAACCGCTGAACACTATTCCTGTCCGCTATCCGCTGGACACTTTTTTGAGCAGCATGATTTTTTATCTGCGAGAAGGATTGAATTGCGATTTGTTGCATGAAATCAAGGAAAAGGAACTGTTCCTGATTTTTCGGGCGTTTTATGGCAAGAAAGAACTGACCAAACTGTTTCATGAAATAGTTGGAGAGTCGGACTTTAGAAGTCTTATTATGCACAACTATATGAGTGTGA
>JAIRLL010000254.1 GCA_031259505.1 Tannerella sp. | reverse complement strand
TCTCTCTCTCTCTCTCTCTCTCTCTCTCTCTCGCAAATATCGTGCCACAACCTGCCAAAAGGCGGGTTGAAGCGCATTTATTTACAGAAAAAATCGAAAGTCCGTTCATTTTACCTGTGTTCTATTTTCACAGTTATATAATGGGCGCAAAGATATGTTACATGTTTTATACAAACAAAATTTTTTTCATGTTTTTTTTTGCGGGAAGCTCATTTTTAACAGAAGGATACATTCGTATGTAAGATATTGCTGCATAAAACCCTTGTGTTTTAGGATTTTACGGGTTGTCCAAAAATAAGCCGTAAAACCCTGCCCGGAACTGCCAATCCATTCCGCCCACGACATGCGTCTGCGCACAGGAATACAGACAGGCATCTCCGGACATGATGCCGATGTCATGTTTCGTTATTTGCTTATTGTCAGCCTGCTGGATTGCTTCGTTCCTCGCAATGACGCCGGATGCGGCTGTCTCAAAAGTAAGGAATCGCAACGCAGGGCATACCGATTGTGTCATTCCGCTTTTAGTGTTGACGCGATTCCGGGCTTTTGAGACAGCCCCTTATGAAAATATTGCCTTTCAGATAAGATTGCGTCGAACTAAAGATTCATATTTCAGTCTTTCCCGACTTCCGGACTGCCGGCCGAAAGGTTGCGGAAGAAGTCGGCGCAGGCTTCCGGCCGGTCGGTATTGATATAGTCTGCGCCAAGGGAGTGAAACGTGCGCCATGCCGTCGGGTTGTCGGGCGTACCCCAGAAGCGTACCGGTTTGCCCAGTGCATGAACCGCGTCTGTTATGCGCACTATGGCGCTGCGATCCTTTTCGGTCATGCTTCCTTCTCCGTTCCACTCCGTGTAATTGCGCATATTGAAACTGATCATGTAAATTCTTTCCAGTTGCCGGGGCGTATAGTCCGTTCGCGACCCGTCGAAGAAGATAAACGGCGGATAGGACGCAAACGCTGCCGTATCGGGTACGTTTCCCGAGACGACGACCCGCACGGCAAAAGGATTGACCTGCGGATCGAACACTTCGGGACTGGCCTGTAGCTTGGCCACAAGCCTGTCGAGCGCGGGGTTGGGCGGCGTTTTCAGATCGACCAGCAGCACGAGCGTCCAGTCGGACTGCTTCCATGCCCTGCCGCCGTTTTGCCGGTAGAGGCGGATCAGCGGACGGATATATGCTTCGTCCAGCGTGGGGGCTTCCGGCAGGTCTTGCCTGTCGTGCGCAACCAGCAGTTCGCCCGCCTTTTCCGTCGCGAAGATGTCGACCTCGATAGAGGCCGCCTGCACGTCATGCGCATGGTAAAAAGGCGTGTGCTGCGCATAGTCGTTGTGCGAATGGATTTTGACTTCCTGAGCGGACACGGCCGGCCGGCAAAAACTGCCGGCCAGAATCAGCGCGAAAAGGAATGGAGACTTCATGCGGAGCGTTTCTCAACGGTTATAAATGCTCCAGTCCACATTGTGCATGTCGCCGCTGTTGGCCAGTTCGCGGTGGAAGGCGAAGCAGGCTTTCAGGTTTTGCGGCGTATGGCCTTTTATGCCCATGTTCAGATAGTCGTTCAGCAGGGGGCGATAGTCGGGATGCACGCAGTGGTCGATGATTTCGCGCGCGCGCTGCACGGGCGATTTCCCGCGCATGTCGGCCACGCCGTATTCGCTGACGATGACCTTGACCGAGTGTTCGCTGTGGTCGAGATGCGACACCATCGGCACGAACGCGCTGATTCTGCCATCCCTGGCCGTAGAAGGCGTGGTGAAGATGGACAGGTATGCCGAGCGCGTAAAATCGCCCGAGCCGCCCAGCCCGTTCATCATCCGCGTACCGGACACGTGCGTCGAATTGATATTCCCGAAGATGTCTGCTTCGAGCGCCGTATTGATGGCAATCAGCCCCATGCGGCGCGCCACTTCGGGATTGTTCGAAATCTCCTGGGGACGAAGCAGGAGTTTATCCTTGAAGAAGGCCAGGTCGGCATATATTTCTTTCAGCACGTTTTCGCTTACGCTCAGCGAACAGCCGCTTGCAAACCTGATGCGTCCTTCTTTCATAAGCGTGATGACCGCGTCCTGTATGACTTCGGTGTAGACGTTGAACGCCGGCACCTCCCTGTTCGCTCCCATTGCACCCAGCACGGCGTTTGCCACATTGCCTACGCCGCTCTGTATCGGGAGGAACGAAGGCGGTATGCGTCCCGCCTTCATTTCGCTGACCAGGAAGCCGGCCACGTTTCGGCCGATGGCCAGCGTGACCTCGTCCAGCGAGGCAAATTTGCCGCTTTCCGTCGGGTTGTTCGTTTCGACGACGCCCCTGATCTTTGCCGGATCGACCTTGACAACGGGCGAACCGATGCGGTCGGACGGCGTGTATACGGGTATCTCCCGGCGCACGGGCGGGTCGTCCGGCTCGTAAATGTCGTGCATCCCTCTGATTTCTTTCGGGTGATAATGATTCAGTTCCACAAGGATGATGTCTGCCAGGCGACAGATGGTCGGGGAGATGCCCGCCGCATCGGTGAGCACGAT
>JAIRLL010000215.1 GCA_031259505.1 Tannerella sp. | reverse complement strand
TTCGGGGTTATTCATATTCGCCGCCTTCGGACTTTTTCAGGGGAAAACCGGCCAGGCGCCCTTTCCCTGGCGCACGAGCGTGATTTCGTCGGCAGTGCAGTCGACGACGGTCGACGCTTCCGTTCCGCCGAAACCGCCGTCGACGACAACGTCGACGCGGGCTTTATACTTTTCGTATATCAGTTCGGGGTCGGTGGCGTATTCGCTTTCGTCTTCATCGTACGGTACGGACATGGACAGCAGCGGATTCCCCAGCGTGCGAACCAGTTCGGCGGCAATCTGGCAGTCGGGGATGCGGATGCCGATTTCCCTGCGGTTCCTGAAGGGGCGGGGCAGTTTGTTGCCGCGTACCGTGGGAAGGATGAACGTGTACGGCCCAGGCAGACACTGTTTCAGCAGTTTGAACGCCGCATTGTCCACCCTGACGCAGTCGCTGATGCTGGAGAGGCTCTCGCAGATGATGGACAGCCGGCACCGTTGCGGGTCTATTCCCCTCGTCCGGCAAATCTTTTCCACCGCATAGACGTTCAGCGCGTCGCAGCCGATGGCATACAGCGTGTCTGTAGGATAAATCACAAGGCCGCCGTCCTGCAGAATCTTCACGACTTTGGCTATTTCCTTTGCACTGGGGTTTTCCGGATAAATCTTTACCAGCATGTCGGTTTTCTCTGTTTAAATGTTACTCTATCCGTAGATGATGTGCCCCTGCCCGTCCGTATATTCGCTTATGTCCCTGCTGTACTGATTCATTGCACGCAGGCTCATTCCCATGCTTGAGAAGCCGCCGTCGTGATACAGGTTTTGCATGGTGACTTTGCGCGTGAGGTCGGAAAAGAGCGTGACACAGTAGTCGGCGCACGCTTCGGCGTCGGCATTGCCCAGCGGACTCATCTTGCCGGTGAAGTCCATCAGGTTTTCCATTCCCTTGATGCCGCTTCCGGCAGCGGTCATGGTGGGCGACTGCGAGACGGTGTTGATACGCACGTGCTTTTCGCGTCCGTAGATGTATCCGAAACTGCGGGCGATGGATTCCAGCAAACTCTTGGCGTCGGCCATGTCATTGTATCCGAAAAAGGTGCGTTGAGCCGCCACGTAGCTGAGCGCCACAATCGAACCGTATTCCGCGATGGCATCCATCTTCTTGGCCGTCTGAATCATCTTGTGAAACGAGAGGGCCGAGATGTCCAGCGTTTTTTCGAACATGCCGTAGTCCAGGTCGTCATACGTTCTTTTCTTTCTCACGTTCGGACTCATGCCGATGGAGTGAAGCACGAAGTCGATTTTCCCGCCAAGCGCGTCCATCGACCGCGAAAAAACCGTTTCCAGTTCCTGTATCCGGGTGGCATCCGCCGGAATGATTTCTGCATGCAACTTTTCCGAGAGCAGGTCCACGTTGCCCATCCGGACGGCGACCGGCGTGTTCGACAGCGTAATCGCTGCGCCTTCTTCCACCGCGCGTTCGGCCACTTTCCATGCAATGGACCTGTCGTCCATGGCGCCGAAAATGACGCCTCTTTTTCCTTTCAACAGATTATAACTCATCTCTTGCGTTTTAAAATTCGATGCAAAAATACGACAAAAGTTCGATTTTCCGGCGAAACGATATATCGGATGACTGGAAAACATGGCGCATTTTTCAATCCGATCTGACAGCAATGTCCTGAATATCCTTCAGCGAGAAGTGTCCCAGTATCTGAATCACGGTAAACTCGTTGGCGCCGCTGATCAGCATAATCAGTTCTTCGATGTCCGTTCCGTTTTTGTTTTTCCGGATGTGGAACGTGATGTCCTCCTGGCTGTCGCGGATGCGCATCAGTTCTTCGTGTTTGTCGGTAATCAGCGTTTTGAATGTTTTCCGCATTTCCTCTTTCACGTCGGCCTTTTCGGTCGAAAGAATGTTGATGCCGTCGATCTTTTTCAGATGGCTCAGGTTCACATTGCCCACGTTGTCCACGTTGCCAAGCGATGGCAGCAGGTCGAACATGGCCTTGGAAATATGTACGGACGAGACGCCGTCCTGTCCGGCAAACCGGTCGAACAGTTGTTGCTGTCCGAAGCAGCAGAAACTGCTCATGCACAGTCCTGCAATCAGTAGAATATGTCTTGCTTTCATTTTTTTTGTATAATTTAGTTGTTTGTCTTGAATGTTTTTTCTAAAACTTCGCTCATTTTTCCCATTTCCTGTCTTACTGCATACGTCTGTTTGATGCCTCTGTTCAGTTTTACCGACACGTAGAGCAGTGTTTTTTCAGCCATCAGCGCGGCGTCTTCAGGATTGTCGTAAGTATCTGCTACAGTGTTCGAAGTATCCGGCTGCACGGCGAAAAACAGCGCTACGCACAGGAGCGCTGCGGCTGCGACGCTGCCTATCCGGCGCCACAGCGTGCGCATGCGTGCTGCCGTCCGGCGTTCGTTTCCGTCCAGACGTCGAAGGGTCGCTTCCAGACGGGCCGACACGCCTTGCGGCATCTCATGCGGCGTCGCATACAGTGCGCGGAAAAGCGTCCGGTCTTTTTTCCAGCGTTCGTCCACACATTTATTGTCAAGGAAATAATCTTTCAGACGACGCTCTTCATCCGGCGTCGTATCGCCCGCATAGAACTTTTCCAGTAATTGCTGTATATTATCCATTTGCATCATAAATTCAAGTATTTAAGCGTTCAGCCATTCTCTTAATGTTTTGCGCGCCCTCGACAGCAGTACCCGCACATTGGCGGCGCTTTCGCCCGTTGCAACTTCGATCTCTTCCTGCGTACATTCGCCGTAAGCCCTCATCTGCATCACGATACGCTGTTTTTCGGGCAGGCGGCAGATCAGTTTCTCAATGCGTCGCACGCTTTCGTCGGTGACAAGTTCGCTTTCGGGTGTCGCATCCGTTCCGATTTGGAGCATATTTTCTGCGTCCGCGTCGTCGTCCGTGCGATGTCTGGGCGACCGCAGGAAATCAATGCAAAGATTCCTGATCAATGTCACGCAGAAGGCTTCCGGCCGGCGGAGTTCCGATAATTCTTTTCGCCTGTCCCACAGTTTGCAATACACGTCCTGAAGGATGTCTTCCGCATCGTCGGGGTTGTTGAGCAGCGTATAAGCCACATGATAGAGTTTGGGATGAAAGGGATAGAACCGCGCCGTAAATTCCTTTGCATCCATCACGGGTTCAGTTGTTTATATACTGTTTAATAATATCCGACAGTTTGATCTTCCCCGTGAGGCGAACCATCGCCACTTCGTTTTCATCCGCCGTCAGCACCACCACTTCCCGGATGTTGCCGTCTTTGGTTTTCCCCAGCACTTTGACGTGTTCGCCATTGTCTTTAACCGTCATAAGCAGGTCATAATCCGGGTCATTAAAAGAATGAACCATCCGGTTCAATTCCTCTTTGACCGACGGGGTGCAATGGCTGAAGTCCAGCACATCCACTCCGTTCACTCCCATTGTATTTACGAAAAGTCCGGCGAATGCCATTCCGACTTTTCCGATTTTCACATGTTCCACACCTGTTTTTTTCGCATATTCGGCGAATATCCGGTCTACTGTTTGTGCATTGACCGCAAGCGAGAACAGAAACATTGCCGCGAGGCCTGATAAAATCTTTTTCATACTGTTCAAATTTTAATTACAAATGGAAGACGGATGTCCCCCTCTGTTTGTTACAAAAAAAATTCAACCGGCGAATTTGCCAGCCGTGAAGAAAGCCGTTCAGGCTGCTGCTCCCATACGCACTACTTTGCCAACAGTTCCGCAAGCCGTTTCACGCCTTCCGAAGCGCCTGCCTTTATGAAATGTATGTCATTGCGATACGTCTTTACTTCCTTGGGGTCAATCAGGTAAACAGGCTGCCCGCTACATGCGGAGTTCAGCAGACCTGCTGCCGGATAGACGTTGAGCGAAGTGCCGATAATCACAAATATATCGGACGCTTCGATCCATTTGGCCGCCCGGTCTATCATGGGAACTGCTTCGCCAAACCATACGATGAACGGACGCAACTGATTGCCTTTGCTGTCGGTATCACCCACATGCAGGTCGGGATTGTCGGGCGAAATGTCGTACGGCGTGTTCAGGTCGTTGACGGAGCACGATTTCATCAACTCGCCGTGCAGGTGAATCACGTGCGAACTGCCGGCGCGTTCGTGCAGGTTGTCCACGTTTTGCGTGACGATATACACGTCGTAATCTTTCTCAAGTGCAGCCAGACCCTTGTGACCGTCGTTCGGCTGGGAGTTGAGCAATTCGCGCCGCCGCTCA
Organism: Tannerella sp.; assembly: GCA_031259505.1. Classification (GTDB taxonomy): domain Bacteria; phylum Bacteroidota; class Bacteroidia; order Bacteroidales; family Tannerellaceae; genus Tannerella. Next base: position 5,352 of record JAIRLL010000215.1, on the reverse strand, counting down.
TTGTAGAAGTCGAGCACAAATTGCGGATTGGCGGCAAAGCTGTCGGGCGTGGCCACCTGGCATACAGGATAATTGTTCCATAATCCGTTGGCATCTCGAAAAGTGGAGATGCCGCTCTCGGCGCTCATTCCTGCGCCTGTAAGTACTGCTAATTTTTTTCTCATATTTTTTTGTTTTTAGTTTCGGCGTTCGAAGGTACACATTTTTTTGAGATTGGAGGGGATACTTAATCGAATGTCAAAGTCTGTGAATCTTAATAGAACGGCTCCGGAAGCAACTGTTCGGCCGAATCGATTGTCCGCACTTCGCTTTTGCCGCAGAGCATGATCATTATCGGGCGGCGCTGTCGCCGTTCGGTTTCGAGTAATACTTGCCGACATGCTCCGCAAGGCGAGATCGTGTCCTGCACGACGCCGTCTTTGACGGCAACAAGCGTCAGCGCCTTTACCGCTGTGTCGGGATATGCTGCGCCCGCCGAAAACAGAGCGACCCGCTCGGCGCACAACCCTGAGGGACAGGCTGCATTCTCCTGATTGTTGCCCGTCACCACCGTCCCGTCGGACAAGGCCGCCACCGCCCCGACATGAAAATGCGAATAAGGCGCATAGGCTTTTGTCGCCGCCGCCGTCGCCAGCGCCATCCAGCGCTGCGCTTCGTCCGTCAATTCCTCCGTGCGCATCTTATGCACAACCGTTTTTATCTCGTATGATTCCATAAACATGCTTTTATGATACGACAAAGATAATAATTTTATCGTTTCTGTTTGCAAAAAAAATAATTTTACATCCAACACTAATGATTATCATTGTTTTTACACTATCTTTGTCCCCAATTTAAACAGTAGGAGCGTTGACCCTGCAGAAAAATATTCGAAACGGCAAATAGGTTTTATGAGCTTGAAAAATAGATACGTCCTGTTTTTTCTACTGCTTGTTGCGTTTAATCCCCTTCGAGCGGACGCGGCAGGCAAAAATTCCGCATACGAAAAATATATAAGCAAATATAAGGACGAAGCCATACGGCAACAGAAGAAATATAAAATTCCCGCCAGCATCACGCTTGCGCAGGCGTTGCTGGAATCGAATGCAGGCGCGTCGACGCTTGCGAGAAAATCAAACAACCATTTCGGCATCAAGTGTCATTCGAGTTGGAAAGGCGCGCGCTCCTATCACAACGACGACCGCGAGAACGAATGCTTCCGCAAGTATAAAGACATCACGGAGTCGTACGAAGACCATTCCCGTTTTCTGTCCGGCCAGTCGCGCTATGCCCGCCTGTTCGAATATAAAATCACCGACTATAAAAAATGGGCGAAAGGCCTGCAGGATTGCTACTATGCTTCCGACCGGGGTTATGCGAACAAATTGATATCCATCATCGAAACGTATCAGTTGTATAACGTCGACGGTGAAAAGGGAAAGAAAAAGGCGAAAAAAGAAGCCCGCCAGGTCAATCCGCTTTCGCACGAAATATTCAGGACGCACGGCCTGATATACGTCATTGCCGACGGGAACGATTCGCTGGAAGACATTGCCGACGACCTCGGCTTCAAGGTCAAGAAGCTGCGCAAATACAATGATATGCCCGAAGGATATCCGCTTGAGAAGGGCGACATCGTGTATTTGCAGAAGAAAAAGAAAAAAGCAGACAAGCCGTATCAGTTCCACACGGTGCGTGTCGGCGATTCCATGCACGACATTTCGCAGCTCTATGGCATTCAACTCAAGAGACTGTATAAACTGAACAGCAAAAAGCCCGATTTCGCTCCCGAAGAAGGCGACATGCTTAAACTGAGATAACAGCAGAAAATGAAGGTACGCATATCGTTTACATATCTGAAGAAAGTCTGCCTGCTGCTGATTTTGTCGGCAGGCGTCACGGTGATCTGTCCGTTGCAGTCCGGGACGCCCGGAACGGGAACAGCCGATCTTCGCAGGACATACGGCGATTATATCAGCACGTATTACAGGACAGCCATCCGGCAGCAGCAAAAATACAGGATTCCGGCAAGCATCACCCTTGCACAGGCGATTCTGGAGTCGTCCGCCGGACAGAGCTACCTCGCTCTGGGCGGAAACAATCATTTTGGAATCAAGTGCAACGACTGGAACGGACTTTGCATCTACAAGAATCACGAAGGCGGCCATATCTGTTACCGCAAGTACCTCGATCCGGCTGACTCGTACGAAGACCATTCCCGCTTCCTCACCGGACGCGCACACTACCGCCCGCTGTTCTGCCTGGAGATAACCGACTACCGGAACTGGGCAAAAGGACTGAAGCGCTACGGCTACGCCACAGACCCGCAATATGCCGCCAAACTGATAAGCATTATCGAAACATACGGATTGTCGCGCTACGATACGGCCGCATCCGTCGACGAAATCCCGCCCACCGTCCACAACAGAAAAACGCCCTCATCGGGGAAATAACATTCATCATGAACGACAATCGATACAATCTGCGCGGAGTAAGCGCATCCAAGGAAGACGTGCACCATGCGATCCGGAACATCGACAGGGGGCTTTATCCCAAAGCCTTCTGCAAGATTATTCCCGACATCCTGGGCGGCGACCCCGCGTACTGCAACATCATGCACGCCGACGGAGCGGGCACGAAATCGTCGCTCGCCTACGTCTACTGGCGCGAAACGGGCGACCTGAGCGTCTGGAAAGGCATCGCCCAGGATGCGCTGATTATGAACATCGACGACCTGGTCTGCGTCGGGGCAACCGACAACATCCTTGTTTCGAGTACCATCGGACGCAACAGGCGGCTGATTCCCGGCGAAGTGATCTCCGCCATCATCAGCGGCACGGAGGAGTTGCTGGCCGACCTGCGCGGGATGGGCATAGGCGCCTTTGCCACGGGCGGCGAGACGGCCGACGTGGGCGACCTCGTGCGAACCGTCATCGTGGACAGTTCCGTAGCCTGCCGCATGAAGCGCAGCGACGTGATCGACAATGCACGCATCCGTCCGGGCGACGTGATTGTCGGACTTGCATCGTTCGGACAGGCCACCTACGAACAGTCCTACAACGGCGGCATGGGCAGCAACGGACTGACGTCGGCGCGGCACGACATGTTCGCCAGATACCTCGCCGAAAAATATCCCGAAAGCTTCGACCCGTCCCTGCCCGGCGAGCTCGTCTATTCGGGGAGCCTGAAACTGACCGACCCCGTGGACGGCACGCCGGCCGACGCGGGAAAACTCGTCCTCTCGCCGACCCGCACGTATGCGCCGGTGATAAAAAAGGCGCTGGATGCGCTGCGCCCGCAGATACACGGCATGGTGCACTGTTCGGGCGGGGCGCAGACGAAAATACTGCATTTCGCAGACAACATGCGCATCGTGAAAGACAATCTCTTTCCCGTTCCGCCGCTGTTTCGCGCGATTCAGGCGCAGAGCGGCACGGACTGGGAAGAGATGTACAGGGTGTTCAACATGGGACACCGGATGGAAATATACCTGCCCGAAGCCTGCGCGCAGGAAGTCATCGCACTGTCCGAAACGTTTCGCGTCGATGCGCGGGTGGTCGGACACGTCGAAGCGGCCGAAGGCAGGGAACTGATAATACGTTCCGAAGCGGGAGAATTCAAATATACGTAGAAGAAGAAAATGACGGACAGCAATACCCTGTTATCCCGCCTCGACGGACTGACCGGCCGGTTTGAAGAAGTCTCGACGCGCATCACCGACCCTTCGATAATCGCCGACCGTCCGCGCTATATCCGCCTGTCGAAAGAATACCGGGAACTGGACCTGCTGATGCAGGCGCGTGCGGACTATATGAAGATTCTCCGCGACATCGAGGAAGCAAAAGACATCCTGATCCACGAAGCCGATCCCGAACTGAAGGAAATCGCGCGCGCCGAACTGGAAACCTGTCAGGAACGCCTGCCACAAATGGAAGAGCACATCAAGCTGATGCTTGTCCCCGCCGATCCGCAGGACGACAAAAACGCCATCGTGGAAATCCGCGGCGGAACGGGCGGCGACGAGGCGGCCATCTTTGCGGGCGATCTCTTCCGCATGTATCAGAAATACTGCGAAGCCAGAGGCTGGCAGACGCAGGTCACCGGCATGACGGAAGGCCCGGCCGGCGGATTCAAGGAAATCATCTTCACCGTGACGGGCGCAGGCGTCTACGGCGTCCTGAAATACGAATCGGGCGTGCATCGCGTCCAGCGCGTGCCGCAGACCGAGACGCAGGGGCGCGTACACACCTCGGCCGCCACCGTAGCCGTGCTGCCCGAAGCAGAAGAGGTGGACGTGGTAATCAATCCGGCCGACGTCGAAATGCAAACGGCACGCTCGGGCGGCGCGGGAGGGCAGAACGTGAACAAGGTCGAAACAAAAGTTCAACTCACGCACCGACCTTCGGGCATCGTCGTGGTCTGCCAGCAGGCGCGCACGCAACTGGCCAACCGTGAACTGGCCATGCAGATGCTGCGCGCAAAACTCTACGACATAGAACTGACCCGACACCGGAACGAAATAGCCTCCAAACGGAAAACAATGGTCTCGACCGGCGACCGCTCGGCCAAAATCCGTACATACAATTATCCCCAGGGACGCATCACCGACCACCGCATCAATTATACCATATACAACCTGGCTGCCTTTATGGACGGCGATATTCAGGACTGCATCGACCGCCTGACTGTGGCGGAGAACGCGGAGCGATTAAAAGAAAGCGAGATATAACATATCAACAAATGACCGGAATCAAACAGGAGAATGAAAACGAAGAAGGAGTTGAAAGCTATCTACAGGGAAATGAAATTTAGAATCGGCGTATTCCAGATTAGAAATATTGCCAATAATAAAATATACATTGCAGGCAGCACAGATCTTGTTGCGATATGGAACAGAAGCAGATTTCAATTGAATTGCGGTATTCATCCAAATGCAGGACTGCAAAAGGAATGGAAAGAGTTTGGGGAAGAAAATTTTGTATATGAAATACTTGGTGAAATCAAACAGGATGAGGCAAAGACAACGGACTATGGCAAAGAACTGAAACAGCTTGAAGGAATGTTGATTGAAGAATTGCAGCCTTTTGAAGACAGGGGTTATAACAGGTGCGCGGGCTCAAAATAAGTATAAACAGTAAAAGAGATATATAGCCGGCGTCTTAAGGGATACGAAATAAATAAGATATAATACTTTAAGCGAGTAAAAAAGTGAGATTGAAAGATAACAGAGTCCTGGATTTCCACGTCGCTATTCTCCTCGCAATGACGTGGATACCGTTGCTGCCGGCTATGGCATCCGCCGTCAGCGAGAAGCGTAGCGACGTGGCGATCCAGGACTCTGTTATCTTTCAATCTCACTTTTTTACTCGCTTA
>JAIRLL010000123.1 GCA_031259505.1 Tannerella sp. | reverse complement strand
GTTGCTGCTTAGACGAATAACCGAATGACCGAAAGAGGAAGCAATCCGGACATGTCATTTTCCCCCTGTTTTATTTGAAAAATATAAGGAATCGGAATGACGAACAGTGACAGTTTATTTATTTCCTGTCCCTAAATGAAGTTGGAGACAGGAAAAGACGCAGTCCCGCACAAGTAAATTTCCGCAACCGTATATTGTTGAATATATGGGCGGCGCTGCATTGATATAATTGCCAGGTTGGGTAAGGGATGCGAAATAAACAGGATATAACGATTTCTCCGATATCCCTGTGTCATTTGATTCTGTTTGCCGACGCCACGTGGTGCAGGTTCACACTGACGGTGGCGCCGAGCGGTTCGATATACAGCAGCAGGTATTTTTTTCCTATTTTCTGCACTCTGCCCGACACGCGCCTCATCAGACCGCACAGTATTTCGGCCTCTTCGCCTATGCACAGCGGCAGTTCGGTCGCCTGTTTGATGAATATGTGGATGGCGTCGATTTCTTTCTGGTGCACGATGGCCGGTCTTCCGTTATAGTACAGAATCCTGGATACGCCATAGAGTTGAAGCAATGTTTGCAGGGTGTTTTCGCGGCATCTGACGAAGATGTATGACGGAAACAGCGGCTTGTCTATCATCTTGACGCGGTCGGACCACATGCGTGGCGACCGGTGCAGCGGCAGGTAGTTTTCGATGTTATGCCTGTCCAGCAGCGTCTTCACTTTCTTTTCCATGCGCGAAGACGTGTACAGCACATGCCAGTTGACTACGTTCCTGCGGCTCGTTATTGCCGGCTGTTTATTTTCATTTTCATTTTCATTTTTCATATTCGGAGTAATAATAATAGGTTTCGTACGAAGGGAGGCTTTCCATCCGGTAGCGGTTCGAGGCGGTGACGGAGAAAAGATATCCGCATTCGGTCTTTCCGCTGACGATGACGGAGAGTTCGTTTTCCCTCAGACCGGTTGCCAGAATGGACTGCGCCTTTCCGGTGTCGAGCGAGTCGGTCAGCGAATAGTATACGGTATACGTACAGTTGTCGGGCGACGTGTCCCACGACAGTTTCAGGCAGTTTCCTTCGCGTACCACTCTGACTTCGGGGGGAGCGGCAGGCTGGCCGGCGTCATTCATCCACGTCAGGGGCGGGAGTTGCGCGGGGTATCTGAATTGATGGTTCTTCAGTTGTGTATAAAGGCCTTTCTCGTTGTCGACCACAAAGCGGGCGCGGAAAAAGGCGCATCCGTTCGCGCCGCGCCGGCGCACATGGTCGATTTGACTGCTGATTTCGGCCAAATCCCAGTCGCCTTCCCTGCTGTTCAGCCGATAGGCGCCCAGCCCTACGACCATGTTGCGCAATTTCGTCTGTTCGAGCCAGTGGTCGAGATAGGGGTCAAATTCGTTCCGGCGGAAATACATCATGGGCACAATCATGTCGTGATGACCGGCTTCCAGCCATGCGCGAGGGTCCTGATAGACGTCGTCGAAAGCTGTCCATCCGGCATTGAGCGTCGACGCATACCTGCGATATTTCCCGACGGGCGAACTGCTCACCTGCACCCACGGTTTTTTCATTTTCACCCAGTTGTCGATGCGTGCTATCAGACGGTTGATATTTTCGCGCCGCCAGTCTTCGAGCGGCAGCCCCTGTCCGTATATGCTGTAGCTGTTCCCGTCGGGAAAGACTTTGTCCGGATAGCGGATATAGTCGAACTGGATGCCGTCGACGTCGTAGTTGCCGACGACTTCTTTCACGAGTGAAAGGATATAGTCCGCCGTTTCGGGCAGGCCGGGATCGAGGTACCACTCGTTTTTGTGTTTCAGGCAGAGATGCGGTCGCTGTTTCACCACGGACAGGCTGCCCTGTTCGTCCACGGTTTTTGACGAGCCGACGGGAAAAGTGACGAAAAAGGCATGACATTCCATCCCCCGTTTGTGACATTCGTCAATCACAAATGCCAGCGGGTCGTATCCGGGCAGCAGGCCATACGTCCCCGTAAAGACTTTGGCTACGGGTTCGATGGCAGAGCGGTAAATGACGTCGCCACGCAAACGCGCCTGTACGAAGACGGTATTGAAGTTCGCTTCCTTCAGGCGGTCGAGTATGGCGCACAACTCCTGTTGCTGGTGAATCACGCTTTCTTCGCCGGTGGCCGGCCGGCTCGGCCAGTCGAGGCCGTAGATGGTTGTGAGCCATACCGCCCGTATTTCGTGTTTCGGACAGTCATCGCCGGCGGCAACAGTCCGCCCGCTCAACAGAAAAAACAGTATCAGCCCGACAGTACTTTTCCTCATCGCTGCCTTATTATCATCTGTTCGGCGAAGATACGAAAATCAGTGCGTCGTGCGGAATATCCGTCGTGATGAAATCCGCTCCGGCATCGATCATCTCCCGCATCAGCGTCGTATCGTTCACTGTCCACACATTGATGCCCAGCCCCAGCGCCCTGGCCTGTCTGAACCATTCGGGATTTTTCCGCATCACGTCGTAATGATAGTCCAGTCCTGCAAAGCCCAGCCTTTTCAGTTCGTCGGGCGGCAGGTCGCCGTTGAGATAATACACGTCGGCTTCGGGCGCAAGGCGGATAAATTCCTTTCCCGCGTCGATGTTGAAAGTAATAAATTCCGTGCGGTGCATCAGTTTCTTTTCCTTCACTGTTTCGAGCGCGATACGCGCTGCTTCGCGATTGCGTTCGGGCGTGGCATGAGGCTTGAGTTCGAAAACAAGGCGGATGTTCATGCGTTTGGCGGCCTCCAGATATTCGCGCAGAGTGGGGACTTTTTCTCCATTGGCAAGCGCGAAATCCTTGATGGCGGCATATGTCGATTTCTGAATGTCGACGTCTTCGATTACGCCGTCGTGATGCACTACGGGCACGTTGTCGGTCGTCAGATGTACGTCGAACTCCGAACCGTACGCACGAATCCTGTCTGCTCCTTCGAGCGCTGCAATCGAATTTTGCGCCGAGCCGCGCGACTGCCAGTATCCGCGGTGCGCCACAATCTCCGCCCTGTCCTGCGCCGTCAGAGGCAGGCACAGCGCACAGCCTGTTGCAATTAAAAAGAATATCCTGTTCATACTGATACGTGATTATTTAATATATGGTTCATTGTCAGATAGCGTTCCGCTTCGATTGCCGCCTTGCAGCCGCTTGCAGCCGCCGTGACGGCCTGCCTGTATACAGGGTCGGCCACGTCGCCGGCGGCAAACACGCCGGCGATACGGGTGCGGGGCGTGCCGGGTTCGGTCACGATATAACCGTTTTCGTCCGTTTCGAGCCACGGTTTAAAGATGCCCGAACTGGGCGTGTGTCCGATTGCAAGAAAGAAACCGTCGATGGCGATTTCGACCTGTTTTTCATCAGGTTCGCCTTTGCGTTTGACCAGCCGGGCGCCTTCTACGCCGTTTTCGCCGAACAGCCCGACGGTGTTGTGTTCGAACAGCACTTCGATATTGGGCGTATCGAATACCCGTTGCTGCATCACTCCGGATGCCCGCAAAAAGGGCTTGCGTACAATCATGTACACATGTGTAGCCAGTCCGGACAGATAGAGCGCTTCTTCGCAGGCCGTATCGCCGCCTCCGACGACCGCCACGCGCCTGTTGCGGTAGAAAAAACCGTCGCATGTGGCACAGGCCGATACGCCCATGCCGGCATACTTCTGTTCGTCCGCCAGGCCGAGATATTTTGCCGTTGCACCCGTCGCGACAATCAAAGTTTCGGTCTCGACTGTTTTATCGCCGTCGACGGTCACTTTATATGGTGCGGCAGACAGGTCGACGGCCGTAACGGTTCCCGGACGGATATCCGTTTCAAAACGCGCGGCCTGTTTTCTCAGGTCGTCCATCATTTCCAGTCCTCCGATACCTTGCGGATAGCCGGGAAAATTTTCGATGCCGGTTGTGGCGGTCAACTGTCCGCCCGGCTGAATGCCTTCGTACAGGACGGGCGCGAGATTGGCGCGCGCCGCATAAATGGCCGCCGTATAGCCCGCAGGCCCCGAACCGATAATCACACAGTATTTTTTTTCTATTTCCATAAGTTTAAAATTTTGAATTTTGAATCTCGAATTAATCTCTCAAATCCACCTCCAGCGCATCCGGATAATCGGCTGCATTAAATACGAAGACGGATTCGGGCTGATTGACGCCCGTTTTCATGCGATGGATGCGGATTACGCTCTTGACGTCGTTTTTCATTGCAACCGAAAACCGTACGGGAAGCGACGAGGCACGGTCGATTTGCAACTCGGCTTCCTCAATGTCGCTGTTTCTTTTGGAAACGAGCTTCACGTCGTCCGCCATCTTGCCGAGATCGGACGTGCTTTCGCCGATGTATGACAGATTGAATCCTTTTTGATAGCGACGAAGCAGTATCATCGGATTGACGGTTTCCAGTTCGTCGCCCGACGGATTGGTAATATTGACTTCGTTCGTGCGCGTCATGTAGGTATACAGCGTTTTTCCGTCGTAGCGGATGTGCATGTCGGGCGTGATCAGGCGAAATTTGTCGCCTTTCATATCAATGGTCGCCTCGAAATTTTCCGAATCACCCTGTTTTCCGATACGGATATTCACCGCAAGCGAAGCGGATATTCCATTTGACTTTTCGTATGCCGCTGCCGCCCCGGCAAAAATGCCTTCGGCCTTCTGGGCATGTACGGCGGCCAGGCAAACAAGCAGATACAGACATATAAAAGGACTTCGTTTCATTGTTTCATGCTTCTAAGTTTCTGTTCCAGAGTATATTCGTCGAGCACCAGCACCTGCCGTGGCTTGCTGCCGTCGGCCGGGCCTACAATGCCGGCGCGCTCCAACTGGTCCATGAGCCGGCCGGCGCGATTGTGTCCGACAGAAAATTTGCGTTGTATCAGTGAAGTCGAACCCTGTTGCTGTATTACAATCATGCGGGCGACATCCTCGAACAGCGGGTCGCGTTCCGCGGGGTCATCGTCTTTCGACGGCCGTTCTTCGCCTTCGGGCACATATTCGGGCAGCATGAATGCCGTCGGATAGCCTGGTTGCTGGCCAATGAAGCTAGCGATGCTTTCGACTTCGGGCGTGTCTACAAAGGCGCACTGCACGCGCGTCACTTCGTTGTTCTGCGAATACAGCAGGTCGCCGCGCCCGATCAGCCGGTTGGCGCCCGGCGAATCCAGAATCGTACGCGAGTCGATCATCGACGACACGCGAAATGCCACCCGCACAGGGAAATTCGACTTGATGATG
>JAIRLL010000113.1 GCA_031259505.1 Tannerella sp. | reverse complement strand
AGCTATCTGACCGCGAATCTGTCCCGTTTCGGTATTCCGGTCGAGAAAGTGAATCCGATCCAGACGCTTTTCAATGAATTTGAAAAAGCGCAGAGCGCTGCCGAAAACCCGAATGCCGGCAAAGCCGACCATCTGGTACGGCAGGAGAAGGCCTCCGAGGTGAGCAAGGCTGTCCGCAATTTCGTGAATGCGTATCTGCGCTACAACGAGAACGTGACAGACGAAGATCGCGTGAATATGGGACTGCACATCCCCGATCTGCATCCCACTCCGGTTCCTGATCCGCAGACGATACCCTTGGTTACGAAAATCGATTCGTCGATCATCATGCGTCTCAAACTGTTTTACAGGGACAGCGTCGGCACATCGAGGGCAAAACCCTACGGTATGCAAGGCGTCGAAATGTGCTGGGCGATACTCGACAAACCGCCGGTAACGACGGACGAACTGATCCATTCCGCTTTCAGCACCCGTTCGCCCCATACGTTCATCTTCGAAGAAAACCAGCGCGGCAAAACCGTCTGGTTCCGCCTGCGCTGGGAAAACAAACGCGGCGTGAAGGGGCCGTGGAGCGAACTCTATTCGGCTATCATACCGTGACGAAACGCAACGGCATGAAACGGAAAACCGATATTTTTTATTTATTCTATTATCTAATTTAAAAATGTTTTTATCATGAAAGAAAAATTTCTATCAATCTTGCAGTCGTTCCGCGCCTTGCCTGCGCGCGTGGCCGGGATGACTGTTTTGGCGGGCTGGCTGTGCTGCGTTGCGACGCAGGGCGCGGCAGCCCAGGACGGATACGTAGTGAGCGGCGCCGTGACCGATGTGTCGGGCGAACCGCTTGCGGGCGTGAATATCGTCCAGAAGGATGCTGCGGGCAACGGCACGGTGACGGACGTGAACGGGAAGTACTCACTGAGGGTGACCCGTCAGCACGTGACGCTCACGTTCTCGTACATCGGCTTTACGACGCAGGACGCCGTCGCTTCGGGCAGCGTCGTGAATGTGGTGATGAAGGAGGATTTGCAGAATCTCGAAGAAGTGGTGGTCATCGGCTATGGCACGGCCAAGAAACGCGACCTGACGGGCGCCATCTCGACCGTGAAGACCGAAAACCTTGCGGCCGAAGCGCCGCGCACGGTGCAGGACCTGCTGCGCGCCAACTCGGCGGGCATCTCCACGACGATGTCGACGAACGCCAAGGGTAATGCCGACCTGCAGATTCGCGGCAAAAACTCGCTCAAGGCGAGCACGTCGCCGCTGCTTGTGGTCGACGGCGTCATCTACGAAGGCGCGCTGGAAGACATCAATCCGATGGACATCGAAACGATCGACATACTGAAAGACGCCAGCTCGGCGGCCGTATACGGCGCCAAGTCGGCCAACGGCGTGGTGGTGATCAATACCAAACGTGGCAGAAGCGGCAAACCGCTGATCAGCTTCAATGCAAACGTCGGCATTGCGCAGGCGGCCGACGTGCCGGCAATCTACGACGAGCAGAGTATCCTCGACTGGCGCTACGACTACGAGCGCGGAAAGCGCACGGACGAATATCTGGCGCAGTATCCGCAGATGTTTGTCGACCCGCGCAAACTGCAGGGCGTGAGCCAGCTCGACTGGTACAACTACGACCAGGGGACGCCCGTGTCGTCGGTCACCGAAGACCAGTTGCTGACTACCTACCTCTCGCGCCTCGAATTTAAAGCGCCGGAAATAGCCAACTACCTGAAAAGACGCTTCACGAACTGGAGCGATCTGGTGCTCCAGACAGGCTTGCAGCAGGACTACACGGTCGGCATTTCCAATCAGACGGACAACCTGACGTACTACTGGTCGCTGGGATATGCCGACCGCGAAGGTATCGTCGTCGACGATGCGTTTTCCACCGTCCGCACGCGGCTCAACCTCGAATCGAAAATCACCGACTGGCTGTCGGTCGGCATGAACACCGGCTTCTCCTCGCGCGACGAGAGTTCCATACCCTGTATCTGGGGCAACATGATTCGCGTCACGCCGTTTGCCGCCAACGAAATTGGCAATCCCGACGTCGACGAATTTCTGATCCTCTTTCCCGGTAACGACCGGGAGGGGCCGAATCCCTTCTACGAAAACATGTACCGCGACCGCAAAAAGATGTATACCACCCTGAACTCGAACCTCTATGCGCGACTGACGCTGCCCTTCGGGTTCGAATACCAGATGAACTACATCCCGCGCTACCAGTTCTATGAATACTACAACCACGATTCGTCGGGAAATTTCGAATGGACGGCCAAAGGCGGCGAATCGACGCGCGAGACCGAAAAAATCTTCTCGTGGCAGATCGACAATATCCTGCGCTGGAAACGGGAGTTCAACCGTATCCACAACGTGGAAGTGACGCTGCTGGCCAACGCCGAACAGTATCAGTCGTGGAAGCAGAAGATGTCGACCACGCAGTTCTCGCCGAGCGACGTGCTGGGCTATCACCGGATGCAGGCGGGCACGATTCCGCTCAACGAGAGCGACGACCAGTACCAGACGGGCGACGCGCTGATGGGTCGCGTCTTCTATTCGCTGCGCAACAAATACATGCTCACCGCCTCGATACGTCGCGACGGATTCTCGGCCTTCGGGCAGCGGCATCCCCGCGCCACCTTCCCCGCCCTCGCGCTGGGATGGGTCTTCACTTCGGAACGTTTCATGGAACCGCTGGCCGACGTCTTCTCCTACGGCAAGCTGCGCTTCTCGTGGGGGCAGAACGGCAACCGCTCCATCGGTCGCTACGACGCGCTGTCGGACATGACCTCCGGCGCGCACCCCTATATCGACCAGAACGGCAACATATACATCTCGTCGCAACTCTACGTCAACCGCATGTCGAACGCCGGTCTGAAATGGGAAAGCACGGCGTCGTATAACGTCGGGCTCGACTTCGCGCTCCTCGGCGACCGGCTGAGCGGCACGATCGAAGGCTACCTCTCGCACACGAACGACCTGCTCGTCGACCGCGCCCTGCCCGAAATCACAGGCTTCAGCAGCGTGGCGGCCAACCTGGGACAGATAGCCAACCGCGGCCTCGAAATCACGCTCAACGCCAACGTCCTCAACACGCAAAACCTGAACTGGACCTCGTCCGTCAACTTCTCGCTCAACCGACGCAAAATCGTACACCTCTATGGCGACATGGTCGACGTGCTCGACGACGCCGGCAACGTCACCGGGCAGAAGGAAGCCGACGACGTCAAAAACAAGTGGTTTATCGGACAGGATCCCGACCGGATATGGGACTACGAACGCCTCGGCGTATGGCAGGCAAACGAGAAGGAAGAAGCCGCCAAATACGGCCTCCAGCCCGGCGACTTCAAATACTGGGACAGGGACGGCGACGGCGTGCTGACCGACGACGACAAGACTTTCCAGGGATACAAAACGCCGCGCTTCCGCTGGACGTGGCGCAACGAATTTAATTTCATGCGCGACTTCACGTTCTCGTTCATGCTGTATTCCTACTGGGGGCAATACGACCAGTACAACTACGCGGCCAACACGCAGGGCTTCCCCGATCGCAACTCCGACTACGTCCGCCCCCGCTGGACGCCCGAAAACCCGATCAACGACTACGCCCGCATCGGCTCGAAAAACCTCGGCACGTATTATCTGGAACGCTCGTTCATACGGCTCGACAACGTGACGCTTTCGTATAACGTACCGAAAAACCTGCTGCGGAAAATCAAAGTAGAGAATCTCCGTCTGTCGGCAAGCGTGCGCAACGCCGCCGTCTTCTCGCCTCACTGGAACTTCTGGGATCCCGAACGGGGATGGAACTACAGCGACAATAAGGAGGCGGACACCAGTACGCCCACGCCGCGAACATTCAATCTGAGTCTGAACTTTACATTATAATTATATCGTATGAAAGCAACAAGTATAAAATACCGTTTATTGACGGCGACTGTCGCGCTGTGCGCCCTGTGCGCCCTGTGCGCCTGCAGCGAAGAGTGGCTCAAGCCCGAACCGCTGTCGTTCTACACGCCGGAAAATTCCTACGTCGACGCCGCCGGCTTCTATTCGGCGCTGACCACCTGCGAACGCAACATGCGGCACGAATTTTTCGGCGACGCCGCGCCGATGATTACCGAGATGATTCTCTCGGACATCTGCGTGGAAGGCACGACCGACAAGGCCGGCCCCGCAATGGACATCGACAACACGCTCCTGCCCGACCTCGATCTGAACAACGGCGACCGGACGAAAACCGGCTGGTACTGGGAAGAGGGATACAAGGGCATCAAATACGCCAACGTGGTCGTTGCCCGCATCGACGACGCCGAGTACGAGAGCGAAGCCGAACGCAACGCCGTGCTCGGAGCGGCGTATTTCCAGCGGGCGTATCGCTACTACAAGCTGACGCACCAGTATGGCGACGTGCCCTATCTGGACTGGGAAATCAGCGAGCCGAAGTACGACTTCTACACCTACGACCGGTGGAGCATACTGGAGAAAATACAGTCGGAACTGGAATTTGCTTACCAGTGGGTGCCGGAAGTTGTTGACCGCGGGCGCACCTCGAAAGCGGCCTGCGGCGTGCTGCTGATGAAAGTCAGCATGGCGCTCGGCGATTTCGACCGCGCCATAGCCGTCGGACGTGAAATCACCGCCAAATATCCGCTGATGACCGAACGCTTCACGCCCAACCGCACCAAAGCGCGCACCAACCTGATGCACGACCTGCACAGCGTGGAAGCCAAACTCGACATGAGCAACACCGAAGGGCTGATGTACGTAGTTTCGTATCCCGGCGTCGACGGCTCCGATATTATCAATATCATGCGCAACTGCGTACCGTTCTGGAACAGCGGCCAGATGCGCACGCCCGACGGACAGCCCGGCACCAGCCAGGCTATCGACCCCGACGAAACCGACCCGGAAATGGACCTGAACAAAACCTACGGCCGCGGCATCGGGCGCGCACGGGCTACCAATTACTTTCAGTACACCATCTGGCGCGCCGACAAGGAGGTTAACGACATGCGCGGCGTCTACAACCGCGACAGCTGGCGCGCCATCAGCGACCTGCGCTACAACAGCCCCGCGCTGAAAGCCGCCGGCAACGAATGGTACGGCAAGAATATCATCAAGCTGGAATCCATGGCGATCGAAGACACGATCCGCTGCTGGTATCAGTGGCCGCACTACAAGACGTTTGTCCCCGACCCGCTGGCAACGACATGGCAGGGCGGACAGACGCCGTGGTACATCTACCGCTCGGCCGAAGTATGGCTGATGCTGGGCGAGTGCTACTACTGGAAAAACCAGCCGCAGGAGGCTGCCGAAGCGCTGAACGTCGTCCGCCGTCGCGCCGGAGCCGAACCGCTCACGGCCTCCGACATCACCATCGGCGAGATTCTGGACGAACGCGCCCGCGAACTCTACTACGAGGAAAACCGCCATGTCGAACTGACGCGCGTCTCCTACCTCTTTGCCAAAACGGGACGGCCGTGCGAGGTGTTCGGCAACCGCGTCTACCGGTTAGACAACTTCTCCGGCCCCGGCGGGACAGGCTCGAACGTCAAGCAGGAAGGCATCAACTTCTGGTACGACTGGGTGATGGCGAAGAACAACTTCTATAACAAAGGCGTGAGCCACCGCTGGGCTGAATACAAAATCAGCGTCCACCACATCCTGTGGCCGGTGCCGGCAAGCGCGATCAACACCAACCTGAAAGGCGTGATCAACCAGAACATCGGCTATCCCGGCGCGGAAAACAACCAGCCGGCGCTGACTGTGCCCAAGGAAGGAACGGTTTTAGGTCCGAAATAATTAATTAAACTGAAAAAAGACAGTCGCTGCTTTCGGCGACTGTCCTTTTTGATACTTTTGCAGGAAAATATAAATCTATAAACAAATCATCAAATGAAGAAAACGATTTTTATCGCACTGCTCGCGTGCAGTTGCGGAATAATGGCGAAAGCCGAACGCCCGGCCGTCTCGGCCGTGAAAACAGGCAGCCGGATCGACATCACGGTCGGCAACAAGTTTTTTACAAGTTACCGCTTTGCGGACGACGAGAAGTATCCGTTCTTTTTTCCGGTCAACGGGCCTGTGTCGGGCGCCGGCGTCACGTCGATGCGCAACGGCATATGGCCGCACCACTCGTCGCTCTTCTTCGGGTGCGACCGCGTGAACGGCGGTAACTACTGGCAGGAAGGGCTTGAGCGCGGCCGCATCGTCTCGCTCGGCGCGCGTATCGTCGAAGCCGGTGGCGAACGCGCAGTCATCGAAGACGAGTGTATCTGGAAACGCCCGGATGCGGAAGCGCCCATCCTCGACCGCCGCCGGATCACCGTCACGGCGCCGTCGGAAAAGGTCTTCCAACTGGATTTCGACATCGAAATGGAAATGCTGATGGACGTGACGATAGAGAAGACCAATCATTCGCTGTTCAGCGTCCGGGTCGATCCCGACCTGTCGGTCGAGCAGGGCGGGACAATGGCGAACGCCGAAAGACAGGAAGGCGAAAAAGCGACGTTCGGAGTCGCATCGCCGTGGATGGACTGCTACGGGACGCGCCGGACGGGTGTCGAAGGGATTGCCGTGATGCAGCATCCTTCCAATCCGTGGTTTCCGTCGCCCTGGTTCACGCGCGACTACGGCTTCCTCTCCCCTACCCCGATGTACTGGCCGGAAAACGACAGGGATACGCGCCTGAAAAAAGGCGAAAAGCTCACGCTGCATTACCGCGTGCTTGTCCATGCCGGCGACACGGAGCAGGCCGGCATCGCCGCCGCATTCGAACAGTACAGGGCGGAAAATCCCCCGGTTCGATAATCCGGAACCGGCCGCCATACAATGCCATTGCCGACAGCAACGGGGCTGTCGGCAATGACATCTGTCGTCATGACGGGGCCTTCCGGCAGAATCAC
>JAIRLL010000062.1 GCA_031259505.1 Tannerella sp. | reverse complement strand
GGTCAACAAAGTGCGTCACCGCGGCAACCTGCCGCCGCTGAAGGCCGAGAGAACGGCATCGAAAGAAGCCTTTTTTGAAGCCATTGAGCAGGAACGGATTGTCGAACTGATAGCCGAAGGGCACCGGGGCTTCGACCTCCGTCGCTGGCGTGCGATTGAGCGCGTATGGTGTCCGCCATACGACAATAATGGCGTATGGCGCAGGGATACGCACGGCGCAAATCAAAGCCGGTATTTCCAGAACCAGAACGAAAGAGTATACCAGCAATGCTATATCTTTCGGATCCCGACGGGAGAACGCGACCGGAATCCGAACCTGACGCAAAACACACCGTGGCTGTAATTTTTAAATATGTACAGATATGAAAAAGAATAATTCTGAAAATCGCATCATGCGAAAGATATGTTTCGCAGCCTCTCTGACCGTTATGCTGCTGTATGCACTCACAGGGTGTTATGATTATCCGGTCGACGAAGACGGCTTGCTGATTACGGAGAGAAGCCAGTGTTACGTGAGCAGTTTCGAAATACTCGGCACGGACTTCCAGACCGTGCGAACGAAAAATGCCGTTGTCGATACGGTAGCCTGTACGATTGACGTGGAGGTGTTTTACGGAACCGACCTGACACACCTCTGGCCTCAGTTTACGCTCGTCACCGACGCCAAACTGGAACCGAAAATCACCGGATGGACGGATTTTTCCGACCTGGCTAACCCGAAGAAATATACGGTCATATCGGGCAACCGGAAAGTACGGAAAACGTATACGGTAAACCTTTCCGTTCAGAAACCATAGTTTTAATCACTTAAAAAAATTAATAATGATGAGACATTATAAATTTCTTCATATTATGATAGTCCTGTTACCGGTCGTTTTTACGGCCTGCAGCAATGATGAGATCCCGACGCCGGAATCTGCATCCGGACTGGAAAACGATTGCATCAAGCGGTCGCTCGGCCCGAATGTGGAAGGATTGAATATCGAATTTGTGTATGCCATGGCGCTGCCGGCGAATATTGGGAAACTCGTTTCGGCGAAAGTAGAGGCTTCGATCGCCGGCGCGGAGGGGACGTATCTTGAACACAGGTCGTTCTACACCGACGGAAGCGGCAGCGATATACCGGTAGTTGTGGCGAACCCTTGCGTGACCTCGGGCGAGAGGTCGGAAGTGACGTTCACGGCAGACACGTGCGCCGCCGCGTTGCGATATTATTACAAGATACCGCAAGAGGCAAAAGGCCGGAAAGTGGAGTTCCTGTTTTCCGCCAAAGCCGGTAACGGACAGGAAATCTCCTATAAAATGGGGCCCTACGAGATTGCGCAGATGGACATGAGGCTCGACATCGTGACGACCGACGGCGATAACTGCTATATCTCCATAGCCGATATGGCAACATACAACGCAACGGAAGCGGCGTCCAGGGCAGACCGGATTGATTTGGTCTACCTCTACCGGAATGTCCCGAACGTCACGTTTGCCCATGCTTTCGTGGCGCCCGCCTCCGATATGATGTACAGGCCGGACATAACGCTTCCTTCAGGCGTGAATAACAACACGTCGATAAGGAAAGTATACGGGCTTAGAGACCGTCACCTGGCAAGGCTTCAGTATGGCATTTACGTCGATGATCCCGATTTTGCGGCACTCGACTTCACCGGAATGCCCAACTATGCCATCAACGTGAAGAACGAAGGCGGCTTATGGGTGGAAACGCATGACGGTAAATATCGCGCTTATATCTATGTAAATACGGTTAATCCCGGCTCTTCTAACCCGGATATCCCAGTAAACAGCGCGAAAATAAGCATCAAGCGTTATGCGATGAAATAGTCGCTATTTAAAGATGATACGATAGCCTCCCCACTCGGATGACTGTTGTATCATCTTTTTTCTTTCACGACGCTTGTAAACGTAAAATATTTCCGGTAAATTTGTAACGAGTATTATATATTCGGTATTCTTTTTTATTAATCACGATTTATATGAAAAATGTAACATTATTCTTTAACATCGCCTCCTTTCGCCTGATTCAAGGAGGCTTTTTTCACATTCGCATGATTTACCTGACGTCGATAGCGCTTATATGCACTTCCGGGATCGGTATGAACATCGCATGTGCCGCCGCCGTTCCTGTTCAGTCCGTTCATCCGCGTATCTACATCACGCCGGACAAGAAAGATGCTTTCACCATCAAACTACAATCGGTTGCCTGGGCAAAAGATGCGTATAATCAATTGAAATCGAACATCGACCCCTATGTCGACCGTCACCAAACCGACCCGGAATGGATCATCTCGCGCATGCAGATGTATTGGGACACGCACTACGAACGGGTGTATGTGAAAGGCAATGCGTTTCTCTACGGGAAAGGCCGCGCCCCCGTCCCTACCGTCAAGTTTGCCGGGCATCGCGACGGGGCGACCGACTACCTTATGCCTTCGCTCGAGGAGACACAACCCTATATGGACGAAAAAGGCATGTACCTGCAAAACCGCAAAAAGGAAGGACAGCCGTGGGAATGGGTGCATCCCTCAAAGACGGGACGGATGATTGGTCCCATGAACGACCGTATCCTCGCGCTCGCTGCCGATGCGGCGTTCCTCTACTGGTATACGGACGAGGAGAAATATGCCGTCTTTGTGTCCGATATTTTCCTTACCTATATGAGGGGTATGTATTACCGCCGCGAACCGTTTGCGCTGGAGGATTATTCGAACAGCCACCTGATGGGACTGGCGACCTTTGAGGTGATACTCGACCACCTGATTCCCTACCTGGCGCTGTGCTACGATTTCATATATGACTATCTGGCAGCACACCGGGCCGATACGGAAATGATTACCGAAGTGATGAAACGCTTTGCCGACCAGCAAATCCTCTATGGCGTCCCCGATAATAACTGGAACATCTTCCAGGCACGCCACGTCGCGTACATCGCATTGGTGCTCGAAGACGATGATTGCTACAAGGATGGTCGCGGACGGCAGTATTATCTCAACGAGATACTGAATCATACCACCATCCGGCAATTTGCCCTGAAGGAAATGGTCAGCGAATCGTTCGACACGCAAACCGGCCTGTGGCATGAGTCGGCGACCTATTCAATGAGTGTCTGCAATGACATGCTGGACGTCATCTCGCTCATCGACAATGCCGAAAACAACCGTCTGCTCGACACCTTCCCCATCATGCGGAAAGCCGTACCGGCGTTGGTGGAGTATCTCTTTCCCAATGGCCGCGTCACAGCCTTCGGTGATGCCCGATACGTCCCCCTGCGTTCGCAACCGTTCGAGATGCTGATCGCGCTCTACCGCAAATACGGCGAACAAACGAACGAAATCGAACTGACCAAAGTGCTCCGTAAAATGATAAATGATGGCTTCTATCACAGAAACGAAGGAAAATCCATGTTTTCGCTTTTCTTCTACGTAGACGAACTGATGGATATTCCGCCGGAAGAAGCGACCTGGCATCACCAGCTCAGCGATACGTATTATGCCCCGAACGTCAGTTGGCTGATACAGCGCAACGGCCGGGACCGGCAACACGGCATGGCCTTTACGCTAACGGGCGCCTACGGTAATCATGCGCACGCCAACGGCATCTCCTTAGAACTGTACGGCAAGGGATTGATGATTGCCCCCGAAAGTTCGTACGGGGAGACGTACGGCACGCGCGATAATCAGGAATATTACGCCCGGTTCCCCGCGCATAATACGGTTGCGGTCGACGGCATTTCCGACTATGGTATGATGCGCAGCGACTATCCCTACCGCCTGCTCGCCTGCTATCCCGGACACGGCGAACGGCTCCTCCCGTTCGAAAAGGCGACTTTCGCCCGCGTTTCCATGACTGAACCCAGGACCGATGCGCGGCAGGAACGGCTGACAGGCATCGTCCGCACAAGCGAAACGTCGGCTTACGTGGTCGACATCTTCCGCTCTGCGCGTAACGACAGGAAGGACATCAAGCACGAATATTTCTACCACAGCATCGGGCAGGGCATCGACATCGCCGGACACGACGGACGGGAAATGACACTCGTGCCGACGCAGGAACTGTCGTCACAGGCGGGCGACATGAAGGGATACGACTACTTCAGCGACAAAAAAGCCGTCTCTACCGCCGACGACTTCACTGCCCTGTACCGTATCGGATTGCAGCAATCGCCCGACGTATCCGTCCGCATGTGGATGAAAGGCTTTCCTGACAGAACCGTTTTTACGGCCAAAGCCCCCAAGTCAAACGCTTTCGTGAAAGGCTCCATCCCCGACGAACTGTTAGGCGCCCCCCTGCCGACCCTGATTGTCCGCCAGCAGGGCGAAGCGTGGAGCCGCCCGTTCGTAGCCGTATATCATCCTTATACGGAAAGCGAAGGGGCATCTGTCCGCGAGGTGGAATACTTCGGCGGTCACGAAGGTTTCACGGGAATAAAAGTGCAGTCGCCCGCCGGAACAGACTATATCTTCAACCGTCCGGATGAAGGCGCGGAGATGGTTCACGGTGACATGCGCTTTCAGGGCGTGTATGCAGTAATCGGCGAGACTGCCGGCGGACTGTCGTATCTTTTCATGGGCGAAGGCCGGATGATCGAAAAAGGTAAATGGCGCCTGCTGTCCGCCACACCCGGTGCACAGGCCTCATTATACCGGAATGGCGACGCCTTTGAACTGACTGCCTCATCGGATATTCAACTGGAGATGCCCGTGCCGTCCGGCAATCCGCCCATTGTATTTGCCGCCGGCAATCCGGACAAACGCCTGCGCGGCGTCATGCGGCAAGGCAACATCTATGCCGTCTCCCTGCCGGCAGGACATTATACTGTTAAATAACGGTTGTCAAATTATTATGCGTGCCTGAGTAATGCGACATAAAACATAAAATGAAGGTCAAAAGACGATGAAAAATATTCCGAACATCCAGGCGCGCCGGACAGACGCAATTGCGCAAACCGTAAATGACAAATATGGACACTCTCTTCACTATTAATTATTAAAAGCTTATGAAAAAAACAGGAATCAATCTATTTATTGCAGGATTACTCTCATTTATAATCTCTGCCGGTCTGCAGGCGCAGTGGAAATATGTGCCTGACGACGCAAAAATGCCCGAACATCCGAGACTGCTGATGTTCAAAGGCGAAGAACGGAAAATCAAAGACCTCGTCGCCGCCGACCCCGTCCGGGCAAAGCTGCACAAGGCCATCATTGACGAAAGCGACAAAATCACCGAATTACCCGAACTGGAACGGATAAAAACCGGAAAACGGTTGCTTTCCATCTCACGCGAAGCGATCCGCCGGATTTTCTACCTCTCCTACTCCTGGCGCATGACGGGAGACGACCACTACCGCGAAAAAGCGGAAAGAGAAATGCTCGCCATATCCGCATTCGAAGACTGGAATCCGTCGCACTTCCTCGACGTAGCCGAAATGACCATGGCGCTGGCCATCGGATATGACTGGCTCTATGACCGCCTGCCTGCGGCCTCGCGCACGAAAATCGCCGAAGCCATCCTCACAAAAGGGCTTGATCCGGCCATCAACAGCGCATACGCCTGGTACCTGACCGCTCCCCATAACTGGAATCAGGTATGCAACGCCGGTATCTCCTTCGGCGCCCTCGCTATCTACGAAAACATGCCCGAACTATCCAAAATGTTCATCGACCGCGCCGTCGAATCCGTCCAACTGCCCATGAAGGACTACGACCCCGACGGAGCCTATCCCGAAGGATACGGATACTGGGACTACGGAACGACATTTAACGTGCTTTTCCTTAGCGCGACAGAAAAAATATACGGCACGGACTTCGGCCTCACCCGTTCGCCGGCATTCCTTCAAACGGCTACCTACCAGCAAAACATGACCGGGCAGTCGTATCTCTGTTTCAATTATGCCGACTGCGGACCGGGCGGTAGCCTTAGCCCTGCCATGTTCTGGTTCGCTTCGAAATGCAACGACCCATCCCTGCTGTGGAACGAAAAGTACTACCTTGAAACAAGACCGGCGCCCGTCCGGGACAGAATATTGCCTGCCATTATGATATGGGGCAGCGACATCCGGATCGACGACGTGCAGCCACCCCGCGAACTGCTCTGGACGGGCGGCGGCGTCACGCCCGTAGCCCTCATGCGCACGTCGTGGACGGCGCCCGATGCTATCTATGTCGGCGTCAAGGGAGGCTCCGCATCAAGCAACCACGCCCACATGGACGCCGGATCGTTCATCATGGAAGCCGATGGCGTCCGCTGGGCGTCCGATTTCGGCGCACAGGATTACAATTCGCTGGAAACGAAAGGCGTCGACCTTTGGAACCGTGCGCAGAATTCGCAGCGCTGGGAAGTCTTCCGCTACAACAACTACGTCCACAACACGCTCACCGTCGACAGTCAACAACACAATGTAGACGGATTCGCCGGCATCCGTTCGTCGTCCTCCTCGCTCTACTTCATGAATGCCGTCATCGACCTGTCGGAAATCTTCGAGAGACAGTTGGACGGATGCGTCCGCGGCGTGGCAATTGTCGACCGGCAATACGTTGTCGTGAAGGACGAGTTTAAAACACAGGACAGGGAAACCACCGTCAGATGGACGCTGCTCACTGAGGCAGACGCAAAATTCAAAGGCGGAAACAAAATCGAACTCCGCAAAGACGGCAAAAAACTGACCGTCGAAATATCCGCCCCCGTGAAAGTCACCCTCAAGACGTGGCCGACAACGCCCACTCACGACTACGACGCTCCGAATCCCGGCGCTACGCTCGTCGGCTTCGAAGCCGTGATACCCGCCAACACAAGCGTCGCCTGGACGGTCAAACTTATCCCCCAAAGCGCCCGCAAAACATCTGCCCCGATCCCGGAGCTTGCACAGTGGCCAGTATCAAATCAGGAATTATACAAATCCCCATGAAACAGTCATCAATTATATTAAAGTGGCTCATTATCCTTACCTTTATTGCCGTCCCCTTACAGGTACAGGCTGCTACAAATCCCGATATCGAGACTGTCCGGAAACGGATCATCTCCGAACTGTTACAGCCCGGCGTGCACGAAAACCACGTCCGCGAACTGATGAACACGCTCCGCCCTGACGGCACGTGGCCGGAGATAGACTATGTCGACACCGCGCGTACGGCGTTTGAACATACGCGTCATCTGGCCAACATGGTGCAAATGAGCCGTGCATACAGGAAAAAAGATACGCCCCTGGCCGGAAACAAAATGCTCAAAAAAAACCTCCTGACGGCGCTGGACTACTGGCTGGCGAACGATTTCATCTGCGAAAACTGGTGGAACAACGAGATCGGGACGCCCTCGGACCTGACAACCGTCCTGCTCCTTATGGACGGGGAACTTTCTAAGGAACAGGTCGAAAAGACGTCGTCCATCACCGGACGCGCACATATCAATGCGTGGGGAGCGCGTCAGAGCGGCGACCGCATTAAAATAGCCGGAATCCAGGCAAAAAACGCCCTTTTCAAACGCGACGCGGAACAGTTCGAGATGCTGATGAAGCTCGTCGGGGACGAAATACGTTTCGTCCCCGAAAACGAACGGGGATTGCAGTATGACTACAGTTTCCATCACCGTGACGACCGGGTAAACAACACACTTTCGTATGGACTGGGATACGCCGACACTTTTGCCGAATGGGCCGACTACGTTGCCGGCACACGTTACCGTTTTTCCGAAGAACCGCTGAAACTGCTTGTTGACTATTACCTCGACGGCATCTGCAAAATGATGATTTTCGGAAAATACCACGACCCGGGCGCCACTAACCGCGACATTTCGCGTCCGCGAAACAACTATGCCGCCGGCACGCTCACGCTCGAACGGCTGTTGCGCGTCACGGCTTACCGTGCCGGCGAACTGAACGAAATCGTAAAAATCCGGCGCGGCGAAGCCTTGCCTGCCCTTTCGTTTGGCGCGTTCTATTGGCTGACGGAACATTACACTCACCAGCGGCCGGGCTATTTCGCGTCCGTCAGGATGTTCTCCCCACGTGTCCGTAACATGGAAGAACCGTACAACGGCGAAGGGCTGATGAATCATCACCGTGGCGATGGCGTCAACTACCTCTCAACGCGGGGCGATGAATATTTCCCCATCACTCCGGTGTACGACTGGCAGAAGATACCCGGCGCCACGATCCTGCAAAAGCCTGCGCTTCCGCCTGAAACCGAAATTCAAAAGCCCGGTCTGGCAGACTTCGTCGGCGCCGCTACTGATGTCAGATATGGCGTTGTCGGTTTTGATTTCATCAGCCCGCACGACCCCGTCAAAGCGCGGAAGGCATGGTTTTTCTTCGATGACGAATACGTCTGCCTCGGATCCGGCATCACCTCCCCGTCGCACCTGCCGCTCGTCACGACCCTGAACCAAAGTAAACTGACGGGCGACGTCGTCGCCGGACAGGGTGATTTCGAAACCACTCTTCCGCGCGGCGAGCATGTGCGACCGGACGTGACCGGCGGATGGCTGTTTCACGACCGGACGGGCTATATCTTCCCGGAAGCCGCGCAGGTGACGCTGTCGATGCAAACGCAGACGGGCAACTGGTTTAAAATCAACCGCCAGACGAACTCCCCACGTGAAGAAGTCGGCATGGATGTTTTCAAACTGTGGATTGACCACGGCTCATACGCGAATAACGCCGGATACAGCTACATCGTGATGCCTGCCGCAACGAAAGACGGGGTCAGGAAAACTGCAGCCGCCCCGCCCGTTAAAATACTGTCGAACACCCCTGCGCTGCAAGCCGTTTGGCACAGCGAGCTGAAGATTCTCCAGGCCGTGTTCTACCGGAACGGCGAGATTACGTTTGCCGGCGGTATCCGTCTGACGGTCGACAGCCCCGCCCTCGTCATGGTCAGCGGCGAAGCGGGGAAAATCCGCCGGCTCACAGTTTCCGACGCGACACGCAAACTGGGGAAAATACACCTCCGTTTCAATCGCAAACTGGATGTCGCCGCGACTGTCGATGATGTGCAAGCGCATTGGAATGTCAATGTCCGTGAAAGTAATACCGAAATAGCCATCACCCTTCCGCCTGGCGGATATGCCGGCAAAAGTGTGACGGTTGAATTTCAATAACCTGAGTTCGGCGTAATATACTGTTCGAAGTTAAATAAGTTATTAACCTGAGTTCGGTATAAGAAATAGCCGTTTATGGCTTATATATCAATAGAGAACTTCGTATTCACATAATTCCATAATTTTCAAAATTTACTTTGTCCACGAATTGCACGAATTTA
>JAIRLL010000056.1 GCA_031259505.1 Tannerella sp. | reverse complement strand
GTATCCCTTGACGACCATATAACCTTTGTCGCCATAGAAGATATTGCCCACGCCGGCGCCGTCTTCGAGGTTCGTACACCAGTTTCTGACTTCGAACTGAATGATTTTTTTCTGTTTCGGGTAGTGATAGACGGATGTCTGTATTTCGGGCGTTTCCTTGCAGTCGTCCCACAGGAACTTGCCGCCCATTGAGGTGATGCGTTCGGGCAGCCCCACATCCAGCCCCCACATGCACAGGTCGGTTTCGTGGATACCCTGATTGCCGACGTCGCCATTGCCGTAGTTCCAGTGCCAGTGCCAGTTGTAATGCACCAGATTGCGCGTGAACGGCGCCATCGGCGCGGGGCCGCACCACAAATCGTAGTCCAGGCCTTCGGGGATGCCGGAAATGCCTTTGTCGCCGATGTCGGGACGCCAGCGGTACACTAATCCCCGCGCCATGTATACGCGGCCGACAAGCCCGTCGCGCAGGTGGCGGATGGCTTCGCGGATAGCAACGGAACTACGCAGTTGTACCCCGTGCTGCACGATACGTTTATATTTGTATGCCGCTTCTATCAGTTTGCGGCCTTCGCTGATGTTGTGGGTCGCCGGTTTTTCGACATACACATCCTTTCCTGCCTGACAGGCAAGGATTGTTTGCAGGGCATGCCAGTGATTGGGAGTGGCCAGCGTGACGGCATCTATCTCCCGGTCGTCATATATCCTGCGGAAATCCTGTTGGATACGTATCTTTTTGCGGTATTTTTCTTCGAACGATTTGGCACATTCCTGCAGGAGGGTCATGTCCGGATCGCAAAGCGCCACTACCGAAGCGTCCGGCTGTTTCATTATCTCCTGAATGTGATTTTTACCACGCCCGTTCAGTCCCAGTACTGCCACGCGGATGCGGTCGTTGGCGCCGAAGGCTTCGCGGGGAACGATTACCGGCTGGCTGATTTTGCGAAGCGTCTCGTGGCCGAACGTCACCGGGGCAACAATGGAAGCCGCAGCGCATGATGCGGTTGCCGACAGAAATTTTCTTCTTGATGTATTCATATTTTCTTTATTTTAATCGCATGAAATCTGTTTTTCATGACGGATGTTTTGTTTCAATCGTATACCATATAATAAATAAAAGATAACCGTCGAACTTCGTTTCAGGACTTTTCGCAAAATCATGCCGCGCACAGTGTAATTACGCAGTTACAGCTCTCTGATCCATATATTTCGGAAACTGATCGGTTCGCTGGGGTCGCCGTGGCTTTGCAGGACAATCGGGGCGGGGCCGTGTTTCTGAACTTTCGGGAATCCGATGTATTCGGTTGTGCCCAGAATCGTCGTATTGTTCTGCACCACGACGCCGTTGTGCAGCACGGTCACGCGCGGCGGGATACGGTATGTCCCGTCGTCCTTGAATACGGGCGCCGAATAGATTATGTCATACACATTCCATTCGCCCGGTTTACGCATGGCGTTTACCAGCGGAGGAGATTGCTTGTAGATACTTCCGGCCTGTCCGTTGGCATAGGTTTCGCTCTGATAGCTGTCCAGCACCTGTACTTCGTACATGCCCTGGAGATAAACGCCGCTGTTGCCGCGCGCCTGACTTTTTCCGGAAATGTTTTCGGGAATGCGCCATTCGATATGCAACTGGAAGTTTTCGAATGACTGTTTTGTCCGGATGTCGCCGGCTGTCTTGTTAACCGTAAAAGAACCGTCGCCATTGACCGTCCAGCCGGCAGGCGAACTGTCTTTGGTCGATTCCCAGGCCGACAGGTTCGTGCCGTCGAACAGGACGATCGCATCCGACGGCGCCGTATTCGTCTCAATATTGCCGGGCGAAACGATCTTCGGCTGCGGAAGCCAGTATTCGGACATGCCGGGACGCATCTGCTCCGGCTCGGGGTAATCGGTTTGCGCGTACGCAACCGCTGAAATCATTGTGGAAGCAATTATAATGCTCCGAATCATAAATTTATTCATGGATAATCGTGTTTAATTATAAATACTGGACAAAAATACATGTTTTCTTTAAATAACACATCCTTTTTTGCGATAAAAAAACATGCACGTGCGTTTTTCATTCAGCATAAAATTCTCGGATAAAACCATATCTCCGTGTAACTCTTGCTGTAAATTGCACAGAGTTACACGGAGAAGGCTCAGCGTTGTAAAATCCTTGCGGATTTCAGGTTCAATTGTATCCCGGATTTTGATCCAGATTCGGATTCAGGATCAGTTCCGATTCACTCTTCATCTATTTTCCCCTGATGAGTAAGCATCAGTTCGATTCCCTTGTTTTCCATCTCCTTGTAATTGTCCTGCGGAGCGTTTTTGCCCACGCTGGCCGGTATTTGCGCCATAGCGTGTCCGCCTTGGTCGTTCGCCTGTACACATCCAGGTTAAGACCCAGCAACCCCTGCATCATGGAAAAATCCACGCCATGCGTATAGTCGGTAACCGTTTCCCATATCAGGTCGCGGTTCGCAATGCTCTCGGATTTAACGCCTGTTTCCAGATTGCCCTGCACGGGGATGTTCACGTAGGATAACGTTTCCTGATAAGGATACTCGGCCAGTGCATTCTGGTTACCCAACTGTCCTGCCGAGAGGCGAAGTTTCAGGTTGTCGAGCCATGTTGCGGATTGCATGAAACCTTCTTCCGAGAGACGCCAGCCTGCCGATACGCTTGGGAATATGCTCCAGCGTTTTTCAGGCGCCAGTTTGGATGTTCCGTCGTAGCGGATGTTTCCTTCCACCAGATAGCGTCCCTTAAAATCGTAGTTCAGACGTCCGAAATACGATTGCAATACCCATCGCCTGGTAGATCCCGACATACTCTGTCCGCTGGCGCTGCCTGCATTTATATCCGTAGTGGTCGATGTGGTATAGCCTTGCCGGTAGATACGCTCCGTTCATAATCCATCGTTTGCTGTTCATAACCGGCGATAGCGGCAATGTGATGATTTTTAGCGAATGTTGCATCATAATTCAATACGGAATTGAAAATCAGATTAGACCACCACTCGTTATTACGATAGACGCCGAGGTTGTTTCCTTCGAACATGCCGTAAAATTCGTTGGTCGTAAAGGTGTAGCCTTCTACCAGATAGTTTGAATGGAATTTCCGTGTTTGATTCCACACCCAGCCTCCTGTCGTTTTCCACACAAGTCCTTTGAACGGATTAATCCGTTCGTCGTTCCCTTTTCAACGACATTCGCCCCGATGATCGGTTCGCCGTTCGTGTCGGTGACTGTTCCGGTGATTTGGCGCCCCTGCTGTACGGCGGCAGGAGGCGTCGCAACGCTATAAAGCGTTTTACCTTCCGTTTCGACTTCATGCGCATACGATGAGGCCGAAGCGTACACAATGCCCGTCAAAATCATAACTGTCGCCAGCTTGGCGACACGTCCGATTTTCGAGCATGCATTTTTGATACATTGATACTTTTTCATAGGCAATTTGTTTTTATACTGCGCGCGGTGTAATTTTGTGATATTATTCTACCGGATTGCTTCACCTTTCGGGTTACCAGTGACATGTTTCGCTATTTGCTTATTATCAGTCCACTGGATTGCTTCGTGC
>JAIRLL010000044.1 GCA_031259505.1 Tannerella sp. | reverse complement strand
CACAATCGGTGTACGTAAATATCAGGTCGAGCGCACATGCCTGCCCCGCAAAGCCGTAACAGTAACCACTCCTTACGGCGAAGTGCAAGCCAAAGAATCCGTCTATGGCGACACACGACGCATATCTGTCGAGTACGACGACGCGCGCAGGCTGGCAAAGGAAAAAGGCGTTCCGCTGAAAGAGATATTATTCTACGCATCAACGCCTAACGGCACACAGTAGCGGGTATCTCCATTGGTAATCATCTCTGCCTTAATATTGTACAGCTTCTCAATCTGGATGCGGGTCACATTGTCTGCCAACTCACAAGCCAATACGCCGCCATCCTTGAGCATCAGGATATGGCTTGCATACCGGATTGCAAGATTGATGTCATGCAGTGACATGACGATTGTTAATCCATTAGATGACAGACTTTTCAACAAATCCATCATTTCCAGTTGACGGTGCAGATCCAGATTGGCTGCAGGTTCGTCGAGAAGGAGTATTTTTGTTTGCTGGGCAAGCGCGCGCGCAATCATCACTGTTTGCTGCTGTCCGCCACTCAATTCATTCACATATCTCATGGCAAGATGCTCGATACCAAGTTGATGAAGCACGTCGGCAACTTTACGGCAGTCATTCTCTGAAGCTTTCCAGTGTATGTACGGTTTTCTGCCGGCAAGCACTGCGTCAAACACAAGGCTCTGCAAATCACCTTTTTCTGTTTGAGGTATGTAAGCCACAGTTTGCGCAAGCCGGTTTACAGGATAATGGACGGATGGCTTTCCATCTATCAGAATTGTGCCTGATTTCACATTGAGAATGCCGGCAATACACTTTATTAGCGTACTTTTCCCGGCGCCGTTAGGGCCAATTACAGCAAAGAAATCCCCTGCCCCGACCTGTGCATTTACATCATGCAAAACGGCATACTTGCCGTAACTGAAATACAAATGTTTGATATCTATCATTTTGTATACGGCAAAGATTTGAAACTGTGCAGCGTAACCCATTCGTTGTATATCGGTTTTCCAAGGAAGGCTGTCAAAATTTCGTTTGCCTTTTCCTCTATTGAAATATCTTCAAATACGTCGGGATACATAGTTTTACCGACAAACCAACTGTTAATCAAAGCCGTTTCGTAATTGACCGCATAGCTGTTGTATGAAGGCAAAGTATATATCCGGCCTGTTTTTATCGCCGTCAGATGGTTTGCCAGCGCTCCGCCGTCGTTAATATCATTATTTACAAGATTTAAGCCTGATTCATCAATAAAAATCATATCCGGGTTCCAAGTCATCAGTTGTTCGATGTCTATATAGACGCCCGAAAGCGAGTAGTTTTTTTCTTTATCCACAGCATTCGCCACATTTTTGGCGCCGGTAAAAACAAACGGCGGATAATCAGGGTGCGTGGAAGTGATGTTGCGGGCACGTCCATGCGCGATACCTCCTATGTAAACCGTCGGTTTTTTCGCATCGTCAATGCCTGATGTACGGTTATGCAGGTCGTTTAAGGACCGGCTGATATATTCCGTCAGTGAATCGGCTCTTTCTTCCTTATCCATTATTTTACCGATAATTTTCAGAGATGTAAAGAGTTTGTCGACGGCAAGCCCCATTTCGGGATATTCGAGCGCAACAACGGGGATATCTGTAAGTTTTTCCATCGCATCGGCATCGGCAACAGACGTATACGTCATGAATATGACATCAGGACTAACTGACATAATCAATTCGGCGTTACCTCCTCTGGCGCCTATGAAAGGCAACTGCAGCAATTCGGGATGTGCTGTTACGTAGGGACGGTCGTCTCCACCTTTTTCTACCTGCTCAACGCCTGCAATCCTGTCGCACAGGTTCATGTATGCAAGCAGGCGCAATGCTCCCGGACGCAGTCCGACTATCCGTTCGGGATTGGCGGGCAGGGATACTTTGCGCCCAAGCGCATCTTCAATAACAACCTGTTGCGTGTGGTTTTCTTTCTGTTTGGGGCGGCATGATGGAATAAGCAGAGCGGCTGCTGTGATTGTCGCGTATGCGATTCTACTGTATGTGTTCATATTCAAATGTTAAATCATATGCAAAGGTAACGCTTTTTTCTTATCATTTCGCGCCACATTGCCTGAAAGAAGTATATCTTTGCAGCGCAGTAACACGAATATTTCATTTTGTAATACTTTACAGTTCGAATAACATGTATTTAAATTACCGGAACGCCCGAAAAACCTCAAGAGGCATGATGAGCGGAAAAACGGTGCAGGCATATAAAAAGCATATCCGCCGGCGTATACTCTTTATATTGATACTGACGCTATTACTGTCTGCAATGGGTTTGCTGTCCCTGGCATCCGGCTCTGCTGATATCGGGCTGCCTGATATTTTACGCTTGCTGAAAGGCGAAGGCTCCGGTTTCGTCTATCAAATCGTTTGGAACATTCGTTTGCCGCGAATTATCGGGGCTGTTCTGTCAGGCGCCTCGCTGGCCGTTTCCGGTGCAACTGTGCAGTCGTTACTGCGCAATCCCCTTGCTTCGCCCTATACCCTGGGCATTTCGGGAGCTGCCGCTTTCGGGGCGTCTTTCGCCATTGTCGCGCTCGGGGCGGGCAGCGATTATACGGGTTCCAATGACCTGGCAATGATACACAACCCTTCTGCGGTTACGCTTTCGGCTTTTGCATGGAGTCTGGCAGGCGCAGGCGTTATTCTGCTTTTGTCCAGATACAGGGGGGCAACGCCTGAAATCATTATCCTTTCGGGTATTATTGTTTCGTCGCTGGCAGGCGCAGGCATTTCCGCCATGCAGTATTTTGCCGACAACGTGCAACTGGCATCCATCGTTTTCTGGAGTTTCGGAGATCTGGGGCGTGCCTCGTGGGATAACCTGCTGATAATACTTTTGATATTCATTCCATCCTTAATCTTCTTCTGGCGGCATGTGTGGACATACAAAGCCATGCAGTCGGGCGACGAACATGCCAGGAGCCTCGGCGTCCGGGTGCAGGGCGCGCGTTTAAGCGGCATGGTTTGCGCTGCATTGCTGACGGCTGTCGTCGTGTCGTTTTATGGCGTAATCGCATTTGTGGGACTGGTTGTCCCGCACATTATTCGACGGATTATCGGTAATGATGAGCCGTTTCTCTTACCTGCATCCGCAGTGTTCGGGGGATTTTTCCTGTTACTGTCCGATACGCTGGCGCGTACCGTTATCTCGCCCGTGGTATTGCCTGTCGGCATACTGACTTCGTTTGTCGGCGCACCTTTGTTTTTATTTCTCCTGATACGGGGGTTCGCAGGAAGGAAAAATCGCGCATGATTTATTATTGGAAGTATATATTGCTGTTTGTCCGTTTATTAATGAATCATAGACACAGGATACAGGCATGATACAGGCATGATACAGGCGGTATTCAAACCTATAGGAAAAGTAGTGTCAAATCCAGTGTACGATTACGGCACGCCATTGAAAATACTAAAAAGCGAGCCGGCCAGACTGCTTGTCGACGCTGAATATGCAGCGGCATTGCTTAATATAGACAATTGTGAATATCTGGATGTTATATTCTATTTTGACCGACTGGAGGGCAAAGAAGCTGCGCTTTCGGGCATGACACGTTCGGGAATCGAACGCGGTGTTTTTGCTTCGCGCATACCGTGCCGTCCCAACCTGATTGGCGTTACAACCGTGAAACTGGTCGAAGTAAACGGGAACGAACTGATCGTTGAAGGTCTCGATGCGCTGGACGGCACACCGGTACTGGATATTAAATGTTGCGACACTTCGCTGTTTGCACATGGCAGCAAAATTGACTCGGCACACTTGTCACTGCTGAAAGCCGACCCTCGCATTGAAATCAATAACCACATCGCTGCCCGTCGGGCTGACATGCTCCTTCTGAAAGCCGGACAGTTGCACGGACATATATGTCCGGGACTGGCGATGGGCATTATGGCTTCGCTTTATGCTATCGACTTCCTGAATACAGGCATAAGCGAACTGAACAGTCTTCGTGTGATAGCTGAAGTGCGCAACTGCCTGACGGATGGCGTACAGTTCGTAACCGCCTGCACATTTGCGAAAAAAGACGCTTTTATTTACAGGGAGTCAGGTGACGTGGCTTTTATTTTTTACACAGAAGGAGGAAGCAGCATACGGATTCGGTTGCGCAATGAATCACCGGAAATCATTTGCACATCCGCATCCGGCAGAGCATTCGATACGCTGAAAATCCCGTTCGAACATCTTTTCACCGTATCGTAAGCGTCCTTTTTCGCCGGACGTCGCCTTTCGCCGGCGAAACTGCCGGAAAAGGCCAGAAAAACATGAAAGAGATAGAAATAAACTCTCAAGAGTTTGAAAAGATCTCTCAGGAACTTGACATGAACTCTCGCGAGTTTGAAATGATCTCTAAAGAGTTTTTTTGCTGTTTTCGATTGCAAATTTCACATTCAACAGTATTGATAAGGCAATTATAAGTATTATGAACATTTTATCAGAAATTCCGATTCTGCCGGCCAGCGGTATTTCCGGCCTTGCAGACGTGCTATTAACCCGTGTCGCGGGCTTGAGAAACTTCCTTACCTGCCAGCGACATGTGTCGTTATTTGCTGGTTATCAGCCTGCTGGATTGCTTCGTGCCTCGCAAAGACGCCGGACGCCATTGCCTGCAACAATGGCATCCCCGTCATTTGCGGGGATACCGTCGCTGTCGGCAATGGCGTCTCCGTTCGCACCTTAGATTTGCATCCATCTTCGTCCCCGATGCGCATATCGGGAAAGCGCCTGGACATGAAGTTTGTAAAAACAAATTGACGGACGCGAAACACCCTGCGTCCGAAATTTTGCCTGTTTGGGCGATTTTACAACCCAATGTCATCCGCACGGAAGGCATGACGAATAAAAATAAAGTTAAACTTTGTTTATTCCGTTTGCGGAATAAAATGAATATATACTTTTGCTGCATGCTTGACCGATAAAGGGTGGTGTAAAAATTAAATTTAATGAGTGAATGAATTTGTCAGTGAAGAATATAACCTGTGTGTTGCTCGTGTCCGAAACCTCTTTTTCGTGGATATGGCGGGTTGGAGCAACAGGCGAAAATCAGTTTGTCCGCGCATTGCCCCGTTTTGGACGAGCCGGAAATCTCGAATGAACGCACACGGCTGACGTATTTTTTAAAAGGAAAGTTTAACCGGTAAATCCGATTTGTCAAAATAAAAGTCAGTCTGATACCTGCCGGAAAAAAAGAAAGAGCGATTTAATTGATTAAAAAGATTTTATATATAAATTGCGAGTATTTTTTTAGTGTATTAATTTAAATGTTTAAAGTAACCATGATGAAATTAAAATTTTTCAGAAAGCGGGATACATGGC
The DNA here is from genome assembly GCA_031259505.1 of Tannerella sp. Classification (GTDB taxonomy): domain Bacteria; phylum Bacteroidota; class Bacteroidia; order Bacteroidales; family Tannerellaceae; genus Tannerella. The sequence continues at coordinate 1,146 of JAIRLL010000044.1, read as the reverse complement.
GGAAACAGTTGTTTATGCTGTGTATTCTTTGTTGCTGTTCGTTGACTGTGCTTGCGCAGCAGCGGATAAGCGGTACGGTGATCGACGTCAATGACGAGCCGGTCATCGGAGTGAATGTGGTGGAGAAAGGCACCACCAATGGAACGGTGACGGATGTGGACGGGAATTTCTCGCTGTCCGTCAGGGAGGACGCGACGCTGCAAGTGTCGTATATCGGTTATATCACGCAGGAAATAAGCGTGTTAGCCGCACGGGGGGGGGTAATTCCCTTGTAATTAAACTGTTAGAGGACACGCAGGCGCTGGAGGAAATCGTAGTGATTGGATACGGTTCCATACGAAAGTCTGACCTGACGGGTTCGGTGGCCAGCGTGTCTTCGGAGAAAATGCTTGAAAAAACGTCGACCAATCCGCTGGGTGCGTTACAGGGGAAAGTGGCCGGATTCACAGTTAACAATAACACGGGTATTCCGGGCGGCACTTTCAAAGTAAATATTCGAGGGTACAACTCTATCAATGCCACCAATGATCCTTTATTCGTAGTGGATGGCGTAATCGGCGCCGATTTCGGTATGTTGAATACGGCCGACATCGAATCGGTGGATGTGTTAAAAGATGCATCATCTACGGCTATTTACGGAGCGCGCGGCGCGAACGGCGTCATACTGGTAACCACCAAAAGAGGAAAATCCGGTGCAGCGAGGGTGACTTACAACGGGAGCGTCGGCATCGGCTATCTGCCTCCCGAACGAAAAATAAAAGTGCTCAATTCCGCACAGTACATGGAAATGGAGCGGCAGGCATGGGCCTGGAAAGAAGGGCGTACGATGCCTGATTATGGTCAGTTGGAACCGGATTTGTTCAATCCCGACGGAACGCCCAAATATGACACCGACTGGCAGGACGAAGCGCTGCAAACTGCTTTGGGGACGAATCATTCCCTGTCCATTTCCGGAGGAACGGACAGGGTGGCCTCTTCGCTGTCGCTGGGATACGACGACGGCGACGGTATCATGCTGGAGAGTTATTACAGGAAATACACGGCAAAGCTGACCAATTCATTCACCGTAAACAAATGGTTAAAGGCGGGCATGAGCCTGGCTATCCTTCATTCGTTAAAAAACAACGCACAGGAAGGTTCGGTCGG
>JAIRLL010000288.1 GCA_031259505.1 Tannerella sp. | reverse complement strand
TACCCCGACGCAAGGGCGGATTGTGCCGATGCTATGACAGAATGCGCCGGCGCCCCGCCGCCGTCATTGCGAACCCCCAGGGTGTGGCAATACAGCTCCGTGTTCGGTTCTGGATTGCTTCAAATTGCGTTTTCTCATGCCGGGGTGACGCGGTTCGCAATGACGGGGGCGGGACGGCAGCGCTATGACGGGTTGCATCGGCGCTATGACAGACTGCGCCGTCATGACGGGTTGCGCCGCCGCAAGGGCGGATTGTGCCGATGCTATGACACCTGCGTACGGGATAAGAAATGCCGTTTGCGGCATCCATAGAATACCGGGAAGATGAGCGATTTTTGTCCGTCAGGACGTATCCCGTGCATATCCTCCGGACAATCTAAAGGGCGCAGATGATTCGCTTTCTATGGATATATGTATCGCCTGTGGCGAATTTCTTATCCCGACCCCGGGTGATTTAATAGCCGTCCACGTGCACGTCTTTGACGGCGCGGCCGCTGGGTTCGTTCATGTTTTGGAAAGTCTTGTCCCACGCCAGGGCTTCGGCCGTTGAGCAAGCTACGCTCGGCACGCTCGGCACGGAACGTGCGGCGCTTTCACTGGGGAATAACTCCTCGAAGATCGTGCGGTAGTGATATTCCTCTTTGTTGAGCGGCGGATTGACGGGGAATCGTTCGGCGGCGTTCGCCATATCTTCGTCCGAGACCTTCTCCGATGCTATTCTTTTCAGCGTGTCAATCCAGTTGTAGCCTACGCCGTCCGAAAACTGCTCTTTTTGGCGCCATAAAACGCTTTCCGGCAAGTAATCTTCGAACGCTTCGCGGATAATCTTTTTTTCAATCACTTTCCCCGGCGCCATTTTAGCTTCCGGATTCAGGCGCATGGCTACATCCAGAAATTCTTTGTCGAGAAACGGCACGCGCCCCTCGACGCCCCAGGCCGCCAGGCTTTTGTTTGCGCGCAGGCAATCGTACAGGTATAGCTTGCTTATCTTGCGCAGCGTTTCTTCATGGAACGCTTTTGCGTCGGGGGCTTTGTGGAAATACAGGTAACCGCCGAACACTTCGTCGGCGCCTTCCCCGCTTAGCACCATTTTAATCCCCATGCTTTTGATGACACGCGCGATTAGATACATCGGCGTTGACGCGCGAACGGTCGTGACGTCATACGTTTCAATATGGTAAATGACATCGCGGATGGCGTCGAGGCCTTCCTGTACGGTGTAATGTATCTCATGATGAACGGTGCCGATATGGCCGGCCACTTTCTGCGCCGCAGCAAGGTCCGGCGCTCCTTCAAGCCCGATGGCGAATGAATGTAGCTGCGGCCACCAGGCGTCCGTTTGGCCGTTGTTTTCGATGCGTTTGGCCGCGTAACGTTTCGCGATGGCCGAGATGACGGACGAATCCAGCCCTCCCGACAGCAGGACGCCATAAGGCACATCGCTCATCAGCTGGCGCGATACGGCATCTTCCAGCGCGTCCCGCAGTTCGTCCCTGTCGGCAGGATTGTTTTTCACCTGTTCGAAATCTTCCCAGTCGCGGTGATACCATTTTACCGGTTCGCTGTTTTCGCTGTACCACAAATGTCCCGGTTTGAACTGGTCGTATTCCGCAGCATACCCTTCCAGTCCCTTCATTTCCGAAGAGACGAGGATGTGGCCTTTCCTGTCTCTGCCGACATATAGCGGAACGACGCCTATCGGGTCGCGGGCAATCAGGAACACATCTTTTTCCCTGTCATAGAGGGCGAATGCGAATATCCCGCTGATGTCTTCCAGGAATTTAATGCCTTTTTCCCGGTAGAGCGCGAGAATCACTTCACAGTCCGAGCCTGTTTTAAAGTCATACGTATCCTTCATGCGGGCGCGGATATCCCGGTGATTATAGATTTCGCCGTTAACGCACAGGACGATGTTCCCGTCGGCGCTGATTAACGGTTGTTTGCCTGACGCCGGATCGACGATCGACAGGCGTTCATGTACGAGTATAGCCGTTTCGCCGGCATAAATGCCACTCCAGTCGGGACCGCGGTGGCGTATCCGTTTACTCATTTGCAAAGCCTGCGCACGCAACGCTTCTTTATTTTCGTCTTTGCGGATATTGAAAATTGCTGTTATTCCACACATCTGTTTTATGGTTATTTTGTTTATAGGATGATTTCTTTTTTCATACCGGTTATGCGAACGGCGTCCGCCCTTGCAGGAACCGGTCTATTGCTTCTGCCGCCCTGCGTCCGGAAGCCATGGCGCGGACGACGAGGCTGGCGCCCGACACGGCGTCGCCGCAGGCAAAAACTTTGTCGTACGACGTCATTTGGCGGCTGTCGGTCGACACATTTTTACGCTTGTCGGTCTTTAGGGACAGTTCCTTGAGGAGGCCTTCCTGTACCGGATTGACAAACCCCATGCTCAGGAATACCAGGTCGGCATCGACCCGTTCCGTCCTGCCGGTAAGTTTCATTTCCGGACGCTCCCCGTCTTCTTTCGGCTGTGTCCATTCTACCTCTTCTATCTCGACGGATTTCAGGCAGCCTTTGCTGTCGCCGGCGAACATGTTGGTCGTCAGATTCCAGCGACGTTTGCAGCCTTCCTCATGGCTGCTGCTTGTCTTCAGGATTTGCGGCCAGGCAGGCCAGGGCGTGGCCGGATTGAAATCCTTCGGCGGTTGCGGCAGAATTTCTATCTGGGTTACGCTCTTAGCTCCCTGACGGTTGGCTGTGCCCACGCAATCGCTGCCCGTATCGCCTCCGCCTATCACCAGCACCTTCCTGTTCCGGGCCGAAATAATTTCCTTTTCGGGTATTTTGATGCCTTCAAGCACACGGTTCTGCTGGCTTAAATATTCCATAGCGAAATGGACGCCTTTAAGGTTGCGTCCCGGCACCGGCAGGTCGCGGGGGACTTCGCTCCCTATCGCGATGCAGACGGCGTCGAAATCATCAACCAGCGTTTTCGCTTTTATATCTTTGCCGACACAGGTGTTTGTCCTGAATTTTATCCCTTCTTTCTTCATCAGTTCAATACGGCGGTCGACGATGCGTTTGTTCAGTTTGAAATTAGGTATTCCGAACCGCAGCAGTCCTCCCGGTAATTCGTCTTTCTCAAAGACCGTCACCTCATAGCCTTTCCGGTTCAGCCGGTTGGCCGCCGTAAGTCCCGAAGGGCCGCTTCCGATAACGGCGGCTTTCATCCCGTTGCGTATCGGTTTGACCGGCTTTATGTAACCTTCCCGGAAAGCCGCTTCGATGATGGCTACTTCGTTTTCGCGGATAGTGACCGGCTCGTGTATGCTCAGGTTAAGCACACAGCTTTTCTCGCACAGCGCCGGGCAGATACGTCCCGTAAATTCGGGAAAATCGCACGTCTGTTCCAATATCCGGTAGGCCTCTTTCCAGCGGCCTTTATATAATAAATCCTGCCATTCGGGTTGCTTGTTGCCCGTCGGGCATGCCCAGTGACAGAACGGCACGCCGCAGTCCATGCAGCGCGACGCCTGTTTGCGGCGTTCGCTCGTGTTCAGTATCTGCTCTACTTCGCTAAAGTCATTTATCCGCTCGTGTACAGGCCGGTATCCGGACTCCTGCCGGGGGATGGTTAAAAAGGCTTTTGGATTTCCCATATAATTTGTTGTTGTTTTTATTATTAATACTCATAGAAGGAGGGGCGTTAATAGTCGCGCTGGACTTCTTCGATTTTACGTTGAAGTTTTTTCATCTGTTCTTCCTGCAAGACCTTTTTGTATTCTATCGGAATGACTTCAATAAATTCGTCAACATATATATCCCACTCCTTCAACATTTCGCCGGCCAGGCGGCTGCCCGTATAATGATGATGTTTGCGAATCAGTTCATGCAGTTCTTTACGTGTCGCACTGTCTTCGATAAGCGACAGTTCAACCATTTCCATATTGCAATAATAGTCGAAGTTACCGTTTTTGTTCCATACGTAAGCCACGCCGCCACTCATTCCCGCCGCAAAGTTGCGTCCCGTTTCGCCCAGCACAACGACGCGTCCTCCGGTCATATATTCGCAGCAGTGGTCGCCCGTACCCTCCACGACGGCGATTGCGCCGCTGTTTCGTACGCAGAAACGCTCGCCTGCGCGTCCGTTTATATACACTTCGCCGCTTGTTGCGCCGTATAATAATGTATTTCCGGCGATGGTATTATCTTCGGCAATGAACGTAGAGCGGACAGGAGGCATGAGGCTTATGCGCCCTCCGCTCAATCCTTTGCCGAGATAGTCGTTCGCCTCCCCTTCGAGGCGGAAATGGATACCGTGTACGAGGAATGCGCCGAAACTCTGCCCGGCAGAACCCTTGAATTTAACATGCAGCGTGTGGTCGGGTAATCCGGCTGCCCCGTATTTCTTCGCAATATAACCGGAAATCATGGCGCCGACAGCCCTGTCCGTATTGGCTATCGTATAATCGAGCGATATTTCCCGTCTGTTCTCGATTGCATTTTTAGCCTGTCTGATGATATCGCGGTCTTTTACATCCCTGATTTGATGTTCCTGTTTGATGGTACTGTATATGGAAACGTGCCGTCCTTCCTCCGGGAAATGTGTCAGATTAGCGAAATCCAGCAAGTCGTGTTTGATGAATCCGTCGGAAGGCTTCCGTTCTATCAGGTCAGTGCGGCCGATAATGTCATTGAGACGGGTAACGCCCATTTCCGCCAAATATCCGCGCACTTCTTCCGCCAGAAAACGGAAGAAATGCACGAGATATTCATACTTCCCGTGGAAACGCATTCTAAGTGCTTCGTCCTGTGTCGCAACACCCACAGGGCAAGTGTTTATATGACATTTACGCATCATGACGCATCCCAGGACGATGAGTGCGGATGTTGCAAATCCGTATTCTTCGGCTCCCAGCAGCGCCATCATGATAATATCCCGTCCGGTCTTGATCTGCCCGTCGGTCTGCAACCTTACCTGTCCCCGCAAATTATTTATCACGAGCGTCTGCTGCGTCTCGGACAGTCCTGTCTCCGCCGGTATGCCGGCATACCGGATGGAGCTTATCGGAGATGCGCCCGTTCCGCCGTCGGAGCCGGAAATAATAATACGGTCGGCTTTTGCTTTTGCAACGCCGGCGGCAATGGTTCCGACACCGCTTTCCGACACAAGTTTGACGCTCACATCCGCTTCGGGATTTACATT
>JAIRLL010000282.1 GCA_031259505.1 Tannerella sp. | reverse complement strand
CAGGCAAGAGTATCCTACGGTCGTGTACAGGTTTATCAGTGCATCCAGATACGCCGTATCATCCGTGTCGTAACAGTCCAGTTTATTAAATATCAGGACGACGGGTATGGAGTAGGCTTCGGCGGTAACCAGAAAGCGGTCGATGAAAACTGTCGTCGTCCGTGGATAGTTGACCGTCACGATCAACATCGCCTGATCAATATTTGCCGCGAGAATATGCGCCTGTTTAGACAGGTTGGACGCGCGCCGGATTATGTAGTTCCGGCGCGCGTCGATGGTCGTGATAAAAGCCGTACCTTCGCTGTTGATTTCGATTTCGACGTGGTCGCCAATGGCTATCGGGTTGGTATTCCGTATCGCTTTCAGGCGGAAATTGCCCTTGATTTTACTTTCGACCACCCGTCCGTCGTCCGTTCGAACGGTATACCAGCTTCCGGTGTTTTTGATGACCAGACCGTGCATATACTTAAATATTATACGGTCATGATTTCTTTTTCTTTGGCTGCGTAAAGCGCGTCTACTTTCTTGATATACCTGTCATGTGATTTATGGGCATCGCTTTCGGCATCTTTGGCCAGGTCTTCGGACACGCCGTCTTTGACGCTCTTTTTCAGCGCTTCGATGGCGTCGCGTCGCGAGTTGCGGATGCTGATTTTTGCGTTTTCGGCTTCCTGCTTCGCCTGTTTTGCCAGCGTGCGGCGGCGTTCTTCCGTCAGCGGCGGGATACCCAGTCTGATTACTTCGCCATTGTTTTCGGGTGTGATTCCCAAATCGGAATTGAGGATTGCCCGTTCAATGTCGCGCATAAGATTTTTCTCCCACGGCGTAATCAGTAGCGTCTTGGCATCCGGCGTACTGACGGATGCCATGCTGGAGAGCGCCATCATTTCGCCGTAGTACGGCACTCTGATGCCATCCAGAATTTTCGGGTTGGCTTTGCCTGCGCGTATCCGCGCCAGATTCTCATCCAGAAAGTGGATGGATGCCTCCATCTTTTCTTCTGCCTTTTGCAGTATCGTTCGAATGTCGGTCATGGATCTTTAATATTTATATTGTTCATTTCGACTGGCAAAAATAATTCTTTTTTTTATTGCGGCAAACAAAAGCAGCGCTTAAATATCCGCCAGCCGCCTGATATGCCGGTTCAGGATGTTTTCATAAACCTGTTTTCCAATAATTTCCCTGTGCAGTTTCAACATCCGGGTATACGTTTCGCCGTATTCGGCCGCCACTTTGTAGCCGACGTGTATCAGCTGGCGGAAGTTCGGGTTATAGTCGGGATGACCCGGTATGTGGCGCAGGGTGTTGGCAAACTTTTCGCCCGTCCAGCCTTCTACGGTCTTCCTGTCGGGCAGTTTTGTCCTGTCGATGTCGATCACCGTGGCATACGGCGCGCACAACTCGTCGAAGCGGTCGAGGGCGCCTGCGTAGATGGCTTTGGCCAGCGAGAGCGCTTCGTCGTCGTTCGTTTCCGCCAGGCCGATAATCTCTTCGAGCCATGTCGTGCCGGCTGTCTTCAGATGGATGCCCTTGTCGTATTTCCTTATCAGTTTTCCCATTACGGGATATATCGAGAATTTGTCGCTGCCCGAATGGATGCTGAGTTTAAGGTTTTCGGGCAATCCAAATTCCTTGACGGCAAAGTCGATGACCAGCAAATCCTCTTCAAATTCGGAAGCAAACCGGTCGACGTCGCCGACGTAGTCCACGCCCTTGTTGAAGCGTCCGGTAAACTTGGGGGCGATGGTTTGCGCCGGAATCTTTTCCCGTGCAATGGCGCTCAGGATGAAGAACATTTCGATCGGCGACTGAGCATCGTTGACCTCGTCCATCGACACCTCGGCGACGAAATTGTCCGCGCCCTTCGCGTTTTCGATATGGCGGTAGATGCGTCCGGCCTCCTGCACGGCAAGCAGGAACCGGCCTGCGATACGCCGCAAAGCCTCTTCGGATACGTCGAACGGCGCGATGCCCGGTATCTGCAACCGCCCCGTATACTTCCTGTTGGCAGCCACAAAGGCGTCGATGTCGGTCGGGGAGGCTTCCCTGCCGATATAATCGGCCACGTCGATGGTAAAAAAGTCCGACACGCCGATAAACCTGTCCACGTTCGCGAGGTTTATATGGTCGGCGTCAACAAAATAAGCGCCCTTGTATCCAAGCGCACTGACGGCGCTGTCGGCTTCCTGCCGCGTGCCGGAGGGTTCGGAATGCACGATGGCATGTTCGCGGTTCGACTTGTTCCACACGGGCGCAAACGCCATGTTGCATGTTTTGCCTGCATCGGTCAGCGCCTTTAACTGGGCTTCGCCTTCGTGTTCGAAGCGATCGCCCGTACCAAATGAATATTTTTCTATCTGCATGTGATTATGTTTTTTTTTAAAATTTACGATTGTCAGTCTTTATAAAGCGTTTTAAGCAGTTTTATTTCTGCGGCGTAGCCATCTATTTCGTTGGGTGTTTCCAGATTGAACGGCAGGTGGCGCAGCGCCGGGTGATTGATGATGCGGGTGATGGCGTCGAGACCGATTTTTCCTTCGCCTATTCTGGCATGGCGGTCTTTGTGGCTATCGAGCGTGTTCAGGCTGTCGTTCAGGTGAATGGCGCGGAGCCTTTCCAGTCCTATCACCCTGTCGAACTCATTGACGACTTCGTCCAGGTGATGGATAATGTCGTAGCCGCCATCGAAAATGTGGCAGGTATCAAGGCAAACGCCGAGGAGGCTGTTCAGTTCGACCTTGTCGATGATGGCGCGCAGTTCGTCGAAAGTCCGTCCTATTTCGCTGCCTTTTCCTGCCATTGTTTCCAGCAGGACGATGGTAGACTGTCCGGGATTGAGTATGCGGTTAAGCATTTCGGCAATCAGGTCAATCCCCGTTTCGACGCCTTGCTGCACATGGCTTCCGGGGTGGAAATTATAGAAATTGCCGGGTATGTATTCCATGCGCCGGAGGTCGTCCGCCATTGTGTCGAAGGCGAAGCGGCGTATTCCGGCATCGGCGGCGCAGGCATTCAACGTATAGGGCGCATGCGCCACGATGGAGGAGATATCATTTTCTTTCGCCAGCGACAGGAATGCGGCGACGTCTTTTTCGTCGATCTCCTTGGCGCTTCCGCCGCGGGGATTGCGTGTGAAAAACTGGAAAGTGTTTGCTCCAATGCGCACCGCTTCCCTTCCCATCGCCAAAAAACCTTTTGACGCCGATAAATGGCAACCTATTCTGAACATGATAACTGCGAAGTCTTTTGAATCATCTGTCCAGTTCGCGTATCACGGCCTGATTGGCGGCGCGCACGGCGGCTTCGTTCACTTTCAGTTCCTTGCGGTCGTATGTCATGAGACCGTTTACTTCGCCTTCGACATCGGTGGTCTGAGTGTATACGGCGGCGGAAAATCCGCGCTTGACGAGTTTCTGCAGTTCGCCGGCATACTTGACATATTCGGCCGTCACTTCATCCCTGTTCTTGAACTGCACGTAGCCCCAGTTCTGCCTGTCGCGCCACAGATGTCCTTCCATCGGCCAGCCGATGCCTCCGTATTCGCCCAACACGTTGACGCGCTGCGGGTCGAAGAGATACATCTTCGGGTCGGGATAGTTGTGCAGGTCCATGATGTCGCCGCAGGGACGGTGGTTGCCGCCGCTTGCGGGATTGACCAGTCGCGAGGGATCGCAGGTCTTCGTAAAGGCGGCGACTTTTTCGGTGTCAAACTGTCCCCATCCTTCGTTGAACGGTACCCATACCACCACGGAGGGATTGGAGATGCACAGGTTCATGATTTCTTTCCATTCCCTGTAGTAGTTATCGAGCGATTCCTGTGTCCGCGCCTTGTCGTTGCCACCGCCGTAGGTCTGCGGCGCCCAGTGGTTACCCATGTCGCCGCTTGGCATGTCCTGCCATATGAGGATGCCTTCACGGTCGCAGTGGTAGTACCAGCGGGCAGGTTCGACCTTCACATGCTTGCGAATCATGTTGAATCCCAGATCCTTCGTTTTTATGATGTCGTATGCGAGGGCTTCGTCCGTGGGAGCGGTATACAGACCGTCGGGCCACCATCCCTGGTCGAGCGGGCCGTAGTGGAAATAGTCCTTGTTGTTCAACTGCATGCGCATGATGCCGTCGGCATCGCGGGCAGTGGAAATCTTGCGCATGGCGGTGTACGACGAAACCTTGTCGACTGCGCTGCCTCCGCGCAGTACGGATATGGTCACGGAGTAGAGTGCGGGCGATTCGGGCGACCACAGTTTCGGATTCCTGACGGGTATGCGCATCGTTTGTCCGGCGATGCCTTTTGCCGAACCGATACGGACTCCGTTGTCCGACACCTGCACTTCGATGATGTCCTTGCTTTGCGGTTCGGATGTTTCGACCGTGACGGCGACGAGTTCGTTGTCAATATCGGGAATGCTCTTGACAGCCGTCACGTGATTGGGAGAAACGGGTTCGAGCCAGACGGTTTGCCAGATGCCAGTCACGGCCGTATACCATATTCCTTCCGGTTTGAGCGTCTGCTTGCCGATGGGCTGGTATCTCCTGTTTGTCGGGTCCCATACGCGGACGACGAGTTTTTGGCGGCCGGAAGTCAGCCAGGGTGTGATGTCGAACGAGAATGGCGTATATCCACCCTGATGCGACCCGATAAGGACGTCGTTCACAAACACGTCGGCGCGCCAGTCGACGGCGCCGAAGTTCAGTTTGACATGCTTGCCTTTCCACGCCGGGGGCAGCGTGAAGGTGCGTTTGTACCACAGTTCCTGCGTTTCGGTTACAGTTTTCTGTACGCCGGAGAGCGACGATTCGATGGCGAAGGGGACGAGTATCTGTCCGTCGAATGTTTCCGGTTCCGTCTGTCCCATGTCGCGAAGGGCGTATTCCCATTCGCCGTTCAGATTCAGCCACAGCGGCCGTTCCAGTAGCGGCCGCGGATAT
>JAIRLL010000213.1 GCA_031259505.1 Tannerella sp. | reverse complement strand
CGATGTCGGCTCGTCACATCCTGGGGCTGGAGAAGGTCCCAAGGGTTGGGCTGTTCGCCCATTAAAGTGGCACGCGAGCTGGGTTCAGAACGTCGTGAGACAGTTCGGTCTCTATCTATTGTGGGCGCAGGATATTTGCGGGGAACTGACACTAGTACGAGAGGACCGTGTTGGACGGACCCCTGATAAACCGGTTGTTTCGCCAGGAGCACGGCCGGGTAGTCAAGTCCGGGCAGGATAAGCGCTGAAAGCATCTAAGCGCGAAGCCGTCCCCAAGATGAGATATCCATGAGGGTCGTCGAAGACTACGACGTGGATAGGCTGCAGGTGCAGGGGCAGTAATGCCGAAGCCGAGCAGTACTAATAGCCCGAAATGCTTTTCCGGAACATGCGCGCCGGAGACGGGTTGATACATGCCGCAGCTTGCTGCTTTACCGGAAAAAAGGTTGTGGCCCGAAAGCCATGCCGGCGAAGAAAATGCCGTTCTGTTTTGTCCGCAGTCAAAAAAAACAGCGGGAAGCTGTCCGCCTCGTGTCGCGCCCCTCTCTCTTTCGGGAGAAAAGGGAATGACGGACGGACGGAAGTTTCCCGGAAAGATTCAGGGTGGCTATGGCACGGGGGAACCACCTCTTCCCATTCCGAACAGAGAAGTTAAGACCCGTCACGCCGATGGTACTGCGTAAAAGTGGGAGAGTAGGTAGCTGCCGTCCTTGTTAGTTACAGTGAATGAGCGTCACGACTCACCCGGTTGAGTGCGTGACGCTCTTTTTTTTGATGCGTACAGCAGGGAGCGGTGAAAAACTGTTTCTCTCCGTATACCCCTGAAACATATCAGCCCATACAATAACCATCGTCTCTTTCCGTTAAACGGATAGCCGGAATCCCGGATGTGCAAATAGAGCAAGTATTCTGTTGTCAGCATTATGTTTGCACATCCCGAATTTGGATGAAATTGAGTGATAACGATATATGAGTCGACATTTTACGAAATATGCATGCGCAGGCGTAGCGGTTGTTTGTCTGTTTTTCGGATGCAAGTCCGTCAAATTGAGCGATGCGGAAGAGAAGCAGCGCATGGGCGAATATTATGCTGCATCCGAGATATATCGCAAACTGTATCGCAAAACGAAACCCGATCAGAAGGAGTTGCGTTCTTACATTGCGTTCCGGATGGGTGACTGCAATCGCCTTATCAGCAATACCCCGCGCGCCATTAGCGCCTATATGAATGCTTTGCGATACGATTACCCTGACAGCACACTGTATTTGCGGCTCGGACAGGTGTATCACCGGAACGGACGCTATGCGGATGCCATCAAATATTACAGCGAATATCTGACGTATGTGCCGAATAGCGCCGTAGCGTTCAGTGGAATAGCCGGCTGTGAAGCGGCTGCGCAGTGGCGCGACAGTCCGACGCTCTATCAGGTCGCAGCAGTGGATATTTTCAATTCGCGAAGGAGCGAATTCTGCCCGATGCTGTACGGCGAAAAATACGACCAAATCTACTTCAATTCTACACGTGGCGTGGTGCACAAAGATTCCGTCAATGCCATCACCGGCGTGAAAAACAATTCATTATATTTTGCAAAAAAGAATGAACAGGGTAACTGGCAAAAGCCTGAAGAAGTGACGGACGCTGTGGTGAGTGATTTTGACGAAGGTACGCCATCGTTTTCGGGCGACTGGAATACGATGTATTACACATATTGCCCGTCCGATGAAGTTGACCCCCGTACGGCCGAAATCTACTATTCCACCCGCAGCGGGGCTTCGTGGGGCAAGGGGCAACGTACTTCGATTGTCAAAGATTCCGTTACGTTGCTGGCGCATCCGGCTGCTTCGCCCGACGGCAGGTATCTGTATTTCGTGACGGATGCTGTTGGCGGGTATGGAGGCAAGGACCTGTTTCGCACACGATTCATCGGGGCAAGCGATTTCGGAGGCATGGAAAATCTCGGCCCGGAAATCAATACCGAAGGCGACGAACTGTTCCCCTACGTCCGCGATTCCGCAACTATCTATTTTGCTTCCAACGGTCATCCCGGCATGGGAGGGCTGGACATCTTCAAGGCGACGCTGGACAGTCTCGGCAAATGGCATGTCGTGAACATGGGCGTACCCGTTAACTCGAATGCCGACGATTTCGGGATTACCTTTGCCGGAAAAAACGAAACGGGTTTCTTCTCGTCGAACCGCAACGACGCCCGCGGCTGGGATCATATCTATTCTTTTACGTATCCGGTTGTGACGATTTTCATCGAAGGATACGTATCCGATGCGGACGAAAATCCGATCGAAAAAGCGATGGTGCACATCGTCGGAAAAGACGGGCTGAACGTGAAAGCCCCCGTCAAACCCGACGGCTCGTATCGCGTGGAACTGGAACGCGACATCAGTTACGTCATGATGGCAAGCGCGTCCGGTTTTCTGAATCAGAACTTCGAACTCAAAACCGATGCGGACGAAAGAAATGAAACGTATTATGTAGATTTCTACCTTTCGCCTGTCGACAAACCCGTGGTCGTGGAAAATATTTTTTATGATTACGACAAGGCAGAACTGCGCCCCGAATCGAAAGAGGCGCTCGACAAACTCATCAGGATATTGAACGACAATCCGCATGTGACTATCGAACTGGGTTCGCATACCGACCGCAAAGGTTCGCTCGAATACAACGAAAAACTGGCGCAGCGACGGGCGCAGTCTGTCGTCAACTACCTGATAGAATCCGGTATCGACCAGGCGCGCCTCACGGCGAAAGGTTACGGAAAGACTGTCCCGAAAGTGGTTACCGCAAAACTTGCGAATATTTACGGATTCCTGTCCGAAGGGGTGACGCTCGACGAAGCTTTTGTCGACTCTCTGACACCGGAACAGCAGGACGCAGCCGACCAGATCAACCGCCGTACTGAATTTATCGTAACAGGACTGGATTATAATTTGCAATAAATTTTTTTTTATGGATTTTTTTTTGCAGCACATGCTGAAAAAACAGTAAATTTGCTCCCTTTAATGCAAATTTATAAAATCAACAGAATGAAAAAACATTGTTTATTTATGATCATCGTTGTATCAACGATCGGACTGCCTGCCATGATGCAGGCGCAGGAAACCGCACCGTTCAGCCGGATGAATCTGGCTTTGCGGGCATCTACCATGGGCGTCGGCCTCGAAGTGGCTACCCCGCTGGGGTCACATATCAATGCCCGTCTGGGCGCAAACGTACTGCCTTACTCCCTGGAGTATCAGAATTATTCGCTCGACAGCTATTCCGACAGGCTGGAACCGGCTTTCGGATATGTGCCCAGTTATCGTGCCAGGGGAAGAATCAGCATTGCGCACGGTCATCTGCTGGCGGATATCCACCCTCTTGCCCGCGGTATTTTCCATTTCACGGCCGGCGTGTATGTCGGGACAAGTAAAATCGGGATACAGGGGCGGATGGTTGACGAAAGCAATCAGCCGGTGGTGTTGCAACCCGGCTACGAATGGCCGACGCTGAATATGGACGGCTACGAGGTGGAAACCGACGGCGGGCAGGCGGATATCGACCTTGTCCTCGGAAATAGCGTCAAACCCTATTTTGGCATCGGGCTGGGAAAAGCCGTCACGAACAGAGGGTTCGGCGTGAAGTTTGAAATTGGCGCGCTCTACCAGGGCGACTACACCTTGAGGCAG
>JAIRLL010000202.1 GCA_031259505.1 Tannerella sp. | reverse complement strand
CTGTTTGTATGCGAAGCCGTGAAAGGCATACAGGTGTTCGACGTCAGCAATCCCGCCCAGCCGGTGTGGATCGACGATTTGAGCTATATCGCCGAAGCGCGCGACGTCAATACCTATGATGTGATTCCACTGGACGGGCTGCTGCTCACGAGTACGGACCAGGGGCTTTTCCAGTTTGATTACAGCGGCGAAAAAATCCGGTTTGTAAGTAAAATAACCATCCAAAACAAATAAAACGATATGCGACGAATTTTTCAATACATTATGCTTTTCGGCGCGTGTGCGGGAATCTTTTCCGTCTCGACGGCCGACGCCGGAGAGCCGAAGTATGCCCTGTCGTTTGAACCGCTGTATATTTTCAATTACGGTATGCGCCTCAACCTGGAAAGGAAAATGACCGCCAGCGACTGGGCGGGAATCCATGTGACGGGCTATTACGCAGCATACAAACCCGACACGTACGGGCAGTGGATGTCCAATTCCGATTTCCTCCGGATAGACGGCCTGAAGGGTTTCGGCATCGGCGGAACGTACAAGAGGTATTTCTTCCGCAAGTTCTTCTTCAACCTGGGCGCCGGCTATACTTACTATGACGTCCGGAAAAATGCGCCCGGATACGAAAAGTTCCGCGAAGACGGTCTGGATTTCTACCGCTACAGCGAGGTGGACAAACGCAGTTTTTTCAACAAAATAACGACCAGCGCCGCTGTCGGGATACATTCCACTTTCCAGCAGGCCTTCTTTGCCGAACCGTACTTCGGCGCGGGTTGGGCGTACAGTTTCTACGACCGCTCGTACGGGGAAAAATACAATGAAACCATGTTCGGCTTCGGACACAGGGGCTTCTACTGGGTGTTAGGCGTCAAACTGGGATTCAATATCCCCCCGTCAAGATAACTCCCCCCGGTAATGAGCAGCGGCGCGACAAATCCGATAACCGGTCTTCAGCAGCAGCAACTCCTGCTGCGCATGGAATATGAATACGAAAAAGAAGAGTTCAGACGGCAGACCGAAACCGAAGGCATAGCCCGTAAAATAAAACGCGGCCTCTGCTGGTATCCCGTCAAGGCAGGAACGGGCTATTACAATTCGCTGAACCGTTTCGTCGTCGAAATAAAGCGGGAGGAAAAGGAAGAAGACACGGAAACGGAACATTTCTTTGAATATGGCCGCCCGGTGTGTTTTTTCAGTCAATCGGACGACGGGAAGCTGACGTACCTGGATTTCACCGCCTCCATAAGCTACGTGCGCGACGACCTGATGGTCGTCGCGCTCCCGGGCGCCGGCGTACTGCCGCATTTGCTGCTCCCGAAAAACAATCTGGGCGTCCAGCTATACTTCGACGAAACGACGTACAGGTTCATGTTCGAAGCGCTCGAAGATGTGATAAGCGCCAAAGGCAACCGCCTGGCAACGTTGCGGGATACTTTGTTGGGAACGCTCAAGCCCGAAAGCCGCACGCTGTATCCCGTCAATATGCCCTGGCTGAACGGCACGCAGGAGAGGGCTGTAAACCGGATCCTGTGCTCCCGTGACACGGCCGTCGTCCACGGACCGCCCGGGACGGGCAAGACGACAACCCTCGTAGAAGCCATTTACGAGACGTTGCGCCGCGAACCGCAGGTGCTGGTGTGCGCCCAAAGCAATATGGCCGTGGACTGGATTAGCGAAAAACTCGTAGACCGCGGCATCAATGTGCTCCGAATAGGCAATCCCTCCCGCGTCAACGACAAAATGCTGTCCTTCACTTACGAACGGCTCTTTGAAAGCCATCCCGATTATCCGGAACTGTGGAGTGTCCGCAAACTTATTCGCAGCAATAAAAGCTCCGGACAGCAGAAGACACAAAAACAACTGCGTCGCCTCTACGAACGCGCCGTGCAGTTGGAAATACAAATCAATACGTATCTTTTTAACAGCGCCAAGGTGATTGCCTCCACGCTGGCAGGTAGCAATCAGAAGGCGCTGAACGGTCGCCGCTTCTCCACGCTTTTTATCGACGAAGCAGCTCAAGCGCTCGAAGCCGCCTGCTGGATTGCTATCCGCAAAGCCGACCGCGTAGTTTTCGCGGGAGACCACTGCCAGCTTTCGCCCACCATAAAATGTATCGACGCCGCACGCGGCGGACTTGAACACACGCTCATGGAAAAAGTCGTCCACCAAAAACCCGAAACCGTCTCCCTGCTGGAAATACAATACCGGATGAACGAAACCATCATGCGTTTCTCGTCCGAATGGTTTTATAATGGAAAACTGAAAGCAGCGCCCGAAGTGCGCCACCGGGGCATCCTGGACTTCGACCGCCCGATGGTCTGGATAGATACCTCCGAAATGGATTTCCATGAAAAACTTGCCGGCAATAGCCTCAGCCGTATCAACCGGAAGGAAGCCTGCCTGCTGCTGGAAAAACTGGAGGCGTATATCCTGAAAATCGGACGGAAACGCATACTGGACGAACACATCGACTTCGGCCTCATCTCTCCCTACAAAGCGCAGGTGCATTACTTGCGCAACAAAATAAAAAACAGCGATGCCTTCCGCGACGTCTGTCACGTCATTTCCGTCAACACGGTAGACGGTTTCCAGGGACAGGAACG
>JAIRLL010000191.1 GCA_031259505.1 Tannerella sp. | reverse complement strand
TTGGGGGCGGTCTGATAGCCGGGCGTTGAAGTTACGCGAGCTGCCGTCCCGCCGGCAGAAGAGACTTTCCATATTCCTCCGTCATAGCAGAAATATATTTCTTCCGCATCCGGACTTAGTGATGGTTGAGTAGCAAAAAACAGACTGTCCTGTGTTTTTGCGAGACAAGGAATTAAAACGAGGATGAGTAATAGATATTTTTTCATTTTGTCGAGTATATTCAGTATATCATTTCCGGCGCAACAGGTTTTTCCGTGTCAGGATGATTGAGTTTCAGATACGGCAGAATGAACGCCGGACGCTCCTCCATGCAGGGCAGCGGACTGCCGGCGTACATCGTGTACGCTCGCAATCCGCTACGCCGTTTTCCGTCCATCCTGTATTCCGATAAATATTCATCCTGCGCCTCTTTAAAGTAAGGCGGCAGTTCGGTGAACTTCTCAAACGTGTAACCCGTCATCGCTACAAAACGGGGCGCCTTTTTTTGCCATTTCCGATATTTCATAACACAAAGGTCGCACTTGCGCACGTATTATGCAAATTTAATTCGCATAATCTCTATTATTATCCTGAAATCCGGGAACCGGTCGCGCCGGACGCATAATCCGGCTTCTGCAGGACTGTCAGTTTGAAAACGTCAATCCGTGTGCTCCGGCGTCGATCGTCACTGGCCGGCTGCGGTCGATGGCTGCGCCGAGGATTCGGCGTGACAGTTCGTTGAGTACGACGTCCTGTATGATGCGTTTTACCGGCCGTGCGCCGAATTGCGGGTCGTATCCTTTCTTTGCAATCAGGGCGACGGCTTCGTCGGTGAAGGCAAGTGTCATTCCGTTCTTTTTCAGCATGAGGCTTATGCCTTCGAGTTGCATGACGACGATGCGTCGGATTTCGTCTTCGTCCAGCGGCGTGAACATGATGATTTCATCGATGCGGTTCAGAAACTCGGGGCGGATGGTTTTCCGGAGCAGTTCGAGCGTCTGGCTGCGAGTGTCGGCGATGACCTGCTGTCGGTTCGAAGCCGTCATACGTTCGAAGTTGTCGCGGATGAGCGCCGACCCCATGTTGCTGGTCATGATGATGATCGTGTTTTTGAAGTTGACCGTGCGCCCTTTGTTGTCGGTCAGGCGGCCGTCGTCGAGCACTTGCAGCAGGATGTTGAAGACGTCCGGGTGCGCCTTCTCAATCTCGTCGAAGAGGACGACGGAGTAGGGTTTGCGGCGTATGGCTTCGGTCAACTGTCCGCCCTCGTCGTAGCCGACGTATCCGGGAGGTGCGCCGACCAGACGGCTGGCGCTGAATTTTTCCTGATATTCGCTCATGTCGATGCGCGTCATCATGTTTTCGTCGTCGAAGAGATATTCGGCCAGCGCTTTTGCCAGTTCCGTTTTGCCGACGCCGGTGGTGCCGAGGAAGATGAACGAGCCGATGGGGCGTTTCGGGTCCTGGAGGCCGGCGCGGCTGCGTCGCACGGCATCGGCAATGGCGCGAATGGCTTCGTCCTGCCCGACGATGCGCCGGTGCAGTTCGTCTTCGAGGTGGAGCAGTTTGTCGCGTTCGCTCTGCATCATTCTGTTGACGGGGATACCTGTCCAGCGCGATACGACGTCGGCGATGTCTTCGTCGTCGACCTCTTCCTTGATCATCGCCGCGCCGCCCTGCATCTCGTGCAGTTTTTGCTGTATTTCGGCGATGAGGTTTTCCTGTTCCTTGATTTTGCCGTAGCGGATTTCGGCCACCCGGCCGTAGTCGCCTTCCCGCTCGGCGCGTTCGGCGTCGAATTTCAGATTCTCGATTTCTATCTTGCTTTGCTGGATGCGGTTGATAAGTTCCTTTTCGCTTTGCCATTTTGCTTTTTGCTTTTTTTCTTCCTCTTTGAGGTCGGCGATGTCTTTGCTCAGCATGTCCAGTTTGGGGCGGTCGTTTTCGCGTTTGATGGCTTCGCGTTCGATGTCCAGTTGTTTGATGCGCCGCGAGACTTCGTCCAGCGTTTCGGGCACGGAGTCGACCTGTATCCGCAGGCGGGCGGCGGCTTCGTCCATCAGGTCGATCGCCTTGTCGGGCAGGAAGCGGTCGGTGATGTATCGTGCCGACAGTTGCACGGCGGCGATAATCGCATCGTCCTTGATACGCACCTTGTGATGATTTTCGTATCTCTCCTTCAGTCCGCGCAGGATGGAAATCGTGTCGGCTTCGTCCGGTTCGTCCACCATCACGGTCTGGAAACGCCGTTCCAGCGCTTTGTCCTTTTCGAAATATTTCTGATACTCGTCGAGCGTCGTGGCGCCGATGGCGCGCAGTTCGCCCCGCGCCAGCGCCGGTTTCAGGATATTGGCGGCATCCATCGCCCCTTCGCTTTTGCCGGCGCCGACGAGCGTATGAATCTCGTCGATGAAGAGGACAATCTCGCCGTCGGACTTGACTACTTCGTTGACAACGGCTTTCAGCCTCTCCTCAAACTCGCCCTTGTATTTTGCGCCGGCAATCAGCGCGCCCATGTCCAGCGAAAAGATTTGCTTGCTTTTCAGATTTTCGGGCACGTCGCCCCGCACGATTCGGTGAGCCAGTCCTTCGGCAATGGCCGTCTTGCCGACACCCGGTTCGCCGATGAGGATGGGATTGTTTTTCGTGCGGCGGCTCAGTATCTGGAGTACGCGGCGGATTTCGTCGTCGCGGCCGATGACGGGGTCCAGTTTGCCTGACCGGGCGCGTTCGTTGAGGTTCACGGCGTATTGGTTCAGCGAATCGTACGTGTCTTCGGCCGAGCGGCTGTCGACCTTGCCGCCCTTGCGCAACTCGTCTATTGCCTTGCGCAATTCCTTTTCCGTCGCGCCGGCATCTTTCAGCATCTGCGCCGCTTCGCTCTCTTCCGCAAGCAACGCCAGCAGCAGGTGTTCTATGGACACATAGCGGTCGCCCATCTTTTCGGCGTATTCCGTCGCTTTCAGAATGACGGCATTCGCTTCACGGCTCAGGTAAGGCTCGCCGCCCGTCACTTTCGGATAGCGCGCAATGCGGTTGTCCAACGCCTTTTCCAAAACCGACATATTGACACCCGTCTTGTGAAAAAGAAACCGTACGACGCTCTCGCCCGTCGTCATGACCGCCTTCAGCAGATGCGTCGTTTCAATGCACTGCCGATTGTTTGCAGAAACCATTTGGATGGCTTGTTGTATGGTTTCCTGCGATTTTATGGTGAAATTATTCAAATTCATATATTGTATTCCTTTCTTTTGTTTTTTTACTGTTCACGGAGCAGGTACAAAATCAACGCCAAAACGATACGCATGACATTTTGGCATAAAGAAGCGAAGATCATGAATCCTGGATTTTGAATTTTGTCCCTCTCCGGCAATAAAATTTCATCCTCCGGCAATTGTTTTTCAAAAAAACATTACCTTTACACGCTGAAAAAAATACATCAACGCTAATTTTATATACGTATGGAAACATCGAAAGTGTATTTCACCAATCTCAGGACTACACCGTCGAGCAGTCTGCCGACCAAAATGGAACGGCTTGTGCGGCGTGCAGGTATTGAGCGTATTGACTTTAAAAATCAGTTCGTCGCCATCAAGATACATTTCGGCGAGCCGGGCAATCTGGCTTATATCCGGCCAAATTATGTGGCGCGTATGGTCACGTTTCTGCACGGTTTGGGGGCGAAACCGTTTCTTACCGACAGCAATACGCTGTATTCCGGTAACCGCGCCAATGCGGTAGACCATTTGCAAAGCGCGGCAGAAAACGGGTTTAATCCGATTTCTGCCAAATGCAATGTCATCATTGCCGACGGATTGAAAGGTACGGATTACCGCGAAGTGCCCATCGACGGCGAATACTGCAAGGCTCCCAAAATCGGGGCGGCGGTTGTCGATGCTGATATCGTACTGAGTATGACGCATTTCAAAGGGCACGAACAAAGCGGATTCGGCGGCACGCTGAAGAATCTGGGCATGGGTGCGGCCAGCGTAGGCGGGAAATTGGAACTCCACTCGTCGTCGCAGCCGGAAATCGATCCCGAATCGTGTACCGGTTGCGGTATCTGCGTGAAATACTGCGCACACGACGCTGTGCATTTGGGAAAAGACAGGAAAGCCGTCATCGACTACAACAACTGCGTGGGCTGCGGGCAGTGCGTGGCGCTGTGCCAGTACGAGGGCGCCGTGCAGGGTGAAGCCGACACCTCCGAGCGGCTGAACTGCAAAATTGCCGAATATACGAAGGCGGTATTGCTCGGCAAACCGCATTTTCACATGAGTTTTATCATGAACGTATCGCCCGAATGTGATTGCTGGAATCATAACGATGCGGCGCTTGTGCCGGATTTGGGCATGGCGGCGTCGTTCGACCCCGTGGCGCTCGACCAGGCATGTGCCGACATGGTGATTAAAGCGCCGGCGCTCGCCGGCAACCGCCTGGCAGATAAACATCCGCATGAACATCTGGAAAACGCCGACAAGTTTCGCCTGATTCATCCGGATACGAACTGGGCGGCAGGACTGGATCATGCCTCAAGAATCGGCCTTGGAACAAGAAACTATGAACTAATCGAAATCTGATGAACGACAGTCTGAAAGATACTATCTGTGCCGTATCTACGCCGGCAGGGACGGGCGGGATTGCCGTCGTTCGCGTATCGGGAGCGGCAGCGTTGACGATCTGCGATGCGCTTTTCACGCCGCATCGCCCGGATAATCGCCTGCTTGCACAGGCGGCTTATACCGTGAATTACGGAACTGTTCACGACGGCGACGAAACGGTAGATGAAGCGCTGGCAACCGTTTTCCGCGCCCCGCATTCGTTTACCGGCGAAGATACGGT
>JAIRLL010000074.1 GCA_031259505.1 Tannerella sp. | reverse complement strand
ACGGTGCGGGGAAGTAATATTCCGCCCAGCTTGTGGTGAATATGATAAAGTCTGCGCCGCCTTCATGGACGGTTTTGGCAAAGGACGCCACATCGAACGATTCGACGGCCTCATTGTAGGTCAGGGCGTCGCCTCTGCGGGGCATGCTTTTGGAGTTCCAGTGGAAAAAGAACCCGTACCGGGCGTCTGAAAACCACTGGGGACGGCTCTGAAGCCGGGCGGCTCTTTCCGCGATTTGCTTTTCGACCTGCGGCTGCAGCAGCTCGATGGAGTATAGCTGCAGCGAATGACCTTCGCCGGATGCCGGCGACAAACCGAGTGACAGGCTGTTATTGCCATCCTCAAGTTCGAGGGTTTGGTTCAGTGCATATCGGCTCCAGGAAGAAGAAGGATGAGGAATTTCCATCGTCGATTTTTTCCCGTTGACGTCAATCTCAATGGATATTTTTTTGTCCGCACCGGACGCATTGTCGTCGGATGCATACAATACATTCACTTTGTAAAGTCCCTTGCGTGCAGCGGACAGTTCCCATGTGAAACGCTGGCTTGAGTCCGTCCAGTTTTCGACCCAAAAAGCCTTGACCGGCTCAATTCGATAAGGCTTTAATCCGCCCTGCAAAACGGCATCTTTTGCCATCAGTACGGTCAGCCCGTCGCTGTCGACAGTAAATTTACCCGTGGTTCCTTCTGAAAAACAGGAAACCGGGAATAGAATACACAGTAATAATATACAGTTTCTCATTGCATAAATGTTTTTTGTTTTTTCTGACATGGATAAACCATTCCGGACGCCATGTCCGGAATAGTTTATTATTCAATATCAGGGTAACGGATTTTGTTCAATATTATTGTTGGTAATTTCCGTATCCGGAATCGGCCATCTCTGGTTGTAAACTCCGATGGGATGCACCAGAGTATTTCCGCGAATCTCCTGTATTCTTTGAAGATTGTTTGTCCTCTTCAAATCCATCCAGGTAGAACCTTCCAGATGCAATTCATGTTTGCGTTCCAGATATACGGCTTCACGAAACTGTTCTTTCGTAAGATTCGCCAAATCCGGGACAGAGGCCGGATCGTTTTTGTCCGTTCGCGCTCTCCATCTGATTTTGTTTATATACGAATAGGCCTGTGCCGGGCCGTTTACTTCATTCTCGGCCTCTGCCGCAATCAGGTACATTTCCGCCAGCCGCAGGATGGGTACCGGATAACTTGTAATCATGGCGCTGACCGACAAATCGGCATCAATGTTCGCATTATTCACAAATTTCTGGAAGAATGTTTTCAGGACATTTCCGCCGGGGTCTACGTAGCCTTCGTTGATTCCCCATTCCGTCCTCTGATCGCCGGCGCTGAAACTGTTGATAAACCAGGGTGCGGGAAGCAAGATCGGTTTGTAGCCTGCCGAAGTCATCGTAACGCCTGTAATACTGTTACCTCCCTTCTGCGGATCGTATACTTTCCCCCAGATCACTTCCGGAGAATAGTTCGTCGTGTGAAACACATCCGCATACGTTTCCGGCAGCGAATATCTTCCGGAATTGATAACGGCCAGCGCCTTGTCGCGGGCGGTGGCAAAATACTCTGTCCTGTTCAACGGGTTTCCGGCCATGGTGAGATATACTTTGGCCAGCAATGCCGTTGCCGCTCCTTTATGTGCTCTGCCTTCCAGGGGCGCCTGGTCGGGCAGGTTGCTTTCGGCATAAAGCAGGTCTTCCAGAATGAAATCGTATATTTCCTGTTCGCTGCTTTTGGCTAACTGTACCTCGGCATAATCTTCAACAGGCGTTTTGCGCAGTGGAAGATCTCCGTAAAACTGTACCAGATAGAAATAGGCATACGCGCGAAGGAAACGGGCTTCGGCAATTAACCGGGGATAATCATCCGGGATTTTACTGATCACGAAATTGGCGTTTTTCGCGATGGTATATCCTGTTGACCAGAGACCTCTGACATTATAGAAGAAAGGTTGCGTATTGTTTTGATATGCAGGCAATGCCTGTTCCGCAGATTCGTCAGGCACATCGTAGATATCGGAAAACATTTCCGTCATCGTCAACTCCCATGCGCCACCTACATTGGAATAGATCCCGACGACTGCCGCATCATAGCTTGCTTCATCTGTAAAAAAAGCATTCGGACTGATAAACGTCCGTGGCTCTTCCTCCAGCGAACAGCCATGGAATAATCCGGCAAAAACCAGCAGTATAGAAAAATATCTCATTTTCATAGTTCTAATATTAATTATTTTCATTTGATTCGAAATTTAGAATGTAACTTTCAATCCTCCGGTAATGGATTTTGTGGATGGATAGACGCCTCTGTCCCATCCGTTGATGGTTGCCGAACTCCAGGACGCTTCCGGGTCGTAACCGGAATAGGATGTCCAGGTCAGCCAATTTTGAGCGCTCACGTAAACATACAGCGAAGAAGCGAACTTCAGGGAAGGAAAGGTATACCCCAGCGTAATGTCACGTATCTTCAGATAGGAACCGTCTTCTACCCACAAACTGTTGGCATAGTCGCGGATAGAAGAGCCGCTTGCCTTCGATGGCTTGTCGATGCTGTTGCCGGTGCCCGGTCCCTGCCAGCGATTATTGAACGCTTCACGCGAAGGCATCCAGTTGCCGTTCATGGTGATGTTGTATTTCCGGAACTCGTTCACAATATCATTGCCGTAACTGCCGACGAACAGAATGGACAGATCGAAATTTTTATAGCGAAGCGTATTGTTGAAACCAAACGTCAGTTTTGGCTCAAGGTTTGTCACAATTCTCCGGTCGTCGCCATCTACTATACCACTCCCGTCGGTGTCTCTGAATTTGTAATCGCCTGCTTTTTTTGTAGGTTCGCCGTTTTGAACGGCCTCCTGGTCGCTTTGGTAAACGCCATCCACAATGTAGCCATAGAGTTGCTGCATGGACTCTCCCAATAACATCGGAAACCAGTTGCCTCCCGTACCTATTTCCTTGTAGGTAATCGGATTGCCCAGAGCATCCGAGCCGAGGCTGAGTACTTTAGTCCGGTTATGCATCAATGTCAATACGGATGTCCATTTAAAATCTTTCCAGTCTACATTGACGGTAGTCGCCTGAAATTCCCATCCCCGATTTTGAACGGAGCCGGCGTTTTGCAGCACGCTGCCGAAACCGGTCGAAGGAGGCATGGTTACGTTCAGCAACAAGTCATTCGTTTTCTTGTTATAAAAATCGGCTGTCAGTTGTATCCGGTCATTCAGCAGGTTCAAATCGACGCCGATATCAAACTGGCCGGTGCTTTCCCATTTCAGATTCTTGTATTCCAGCGATCCCTGTACGAAACCGGTATTATCCCGTCCTCCCATATAGACGTTTACGTTGTTCAGCCGCGCCAGCGTCTGGTAAGAGCTTATCGCCTGATTTCCGGATATGCCGTAGGAAGTTCGCAGTTTGAGATTGGATATGGATTCAATTTCCTGCATGAAAGCCTCTTCGGAAATCCGCCAGACCAGCGCTCCGGAGGGGAAAAAGGCGTACTTGTTGTTTTCGCCGAATCTTGACGAACCATCATAACGTCCCGTCACTGTTGCATAATATTTGTTTTTGTAATTGTAATTGATACGTCCCAGATAGGAATTCAACTGGGCATCGCCATATCCTGTACTGGGCTGCGCCTTTACGTTAGCAGCGCCGAGATTGTTGTTTTGGTACACATCATTGATGAAACCGGTGGCAGTGCCACTGTTCAGATTTTCCGACTGGTCGTACTGATAAGTAATACCTCCCAGCAAATCCAGATTGTGGTCGTCGAATGTTTTCGTATAGGTCAACAGATTTTCGTTCAGAAAAGACATGCTGTTCGAATAGTTTTTGGATGCCCGTCCGTTTCCCTCGCTGGATTGTCCGATCGTGATCGTAGACGGGGCATAATAGTCCGACTTGCTGTTATTGAGATCTATGCCCGCATTGATTCGCAGGCTTAACCCGTCGACGATTTCGTAATTCAGCCGTAGATTCCCTATCATCCGGAGACTATTGTTTGGATTATACACTTCGTTCGAGAGGCCTACCGGGTTGGTTTCGCCCCATGAAACGCCGGTGAAACGGGTATACGTCCCGTCATCATTGTAAATGCCCTGCGTAGCGGGCATCACCATCGTAGTGAAAGGAATGCCGCCGCCTCCGTCCGCTCCCGAATATATCGCCTGAACGTATTTGGAGTTTTGAACGGACAGGTTGGTAGATAAATCTACTTTTTTGGATATTTTCTGATCCACGTTGATGCGGAACGAAATGCGTTCGAAGCCGGAGTTCCGTATAATACCTTCCTGGTCGAAATACCCGAGCGAAGAGTAATACTTTGTACTGCCCGCTCCTCCTGCCACAGATATGTCATGGTTGTGAACCATTCCGGAACGGTATACCTCGTCCTGCCAGTCGGTACCTTTTCCCAGGGCTTCAATCTGTGCGGCAGTCCAGGGCAGGGGATCGCCGCCGTTGGCTGCTACTTCGTTTTGAAGGGTGGCAAATTCACGTGCATCGGTCAATTCTATTTTCCTGCGCAACTGTTGCACGCCAAAGTAGCCGTCGTAGCTAACCGTCGCTTTGCCTTCCGCACCTCTCTTTGTAGTAATCATTATCACGCCATTGGCGCCTCTTGATCCGTAAATTGCCGTAGCCGAAGCGTCTTTCAGTATCTCAATGTTTTGAATATCGCCGGGATTCAACTGGGCGCTCAGACTTTCAAGCAACATACCGTCTACTACATACAAAGGGGCATTGCTTGCACCGATCGAATTGGTTCCTCTGATTTTGATCATAACGGATTCGCCGGGTTGTCCGGAACGCTGGTTGGCCTGTACGCCGGCTGCCAATCCCTGCAAGGCGTGGGCAATATTGGAAACGGCCTTCACTTGAGTAACTTTCTCGGAAGATACGGACGCAACGGAACCTGTCAAGTCGCTTTTCTTGACCGTACCATATCCGATCACTATTACGTCTTCCAACACCCGCGTGTCTTCTATAAGCCTGATTATAGGCAAATCACCCCCTGCCAATGCAGATAACACGCTTACTTCCTGCGTGATATACCCGATATAAGAAACCACCAGCGTAGCCCCTGGCGATACACTCAGGCTGAATTTACCGTCCACATCGGTTACGGTTCCGTTGGAAGCCACACCTTTTTCTACAATGTTTGCCCCAATCACCGGATCACCTGTCCGGTCAACCACCGTACCGGTGATGCGAGTCTTCGCCTGTCCCGGTTCGCCCGATGCCGACGGATAGCCGCCGCCGAACGTCATATCCGTAGCCGCCAATAGGAGGATTGCGGACAGCGTCATGATTTTTACAAGTTTTTTTAGTTTAGCATTTTTCGTGCTATCAATTAATTTCTTTGTCATATTTTTTAAAGTTTAATTTGTTTTTCAAATGATACTTCTGTTAAATTTGTCCGGCCGGGAAACAATACTGGTTATTTCCCGGCCGTCCTTTTGTTAATTTCAAATTCTTCCGTTTCTTCCATAGGCATATTGTTTTAAATGATTATTTTCTGAATATACGGAGACTGTTTTCCTGTCTCCATACAAGGCCCCTGATGCACTGCGCACCGTGAGGCGGTCACAGTGCGTACCGCGGTGCCCTCGCAGTGCGCAGTGCGTCGCCGCCGCGGTACGCAGTGCGGAACCTCCGCTGTGCGCACCGCCGGCGCAACCGG
>JAIRLL010000065.1 GCA_031259505.1 Tannerella sp. | reverse complement strand
GTCTCGATTTCCAGCCATACCGTGTCTGCGGCGTGGTGAAAGATGCGTCGTTCGTGACGAAACGGACGTATGCCCAGTTGTGGGCGCCCTATACCGTTTGTCCGGACTACAGGAGCACATTCGGCGCCGAAGGGTCGCTGGGTTCCATGACGGCCTGCATACTGGCGCCTTCGGCCGGCAAAGTGGCGGAGGTCAGGCGGGAGGCGACAGCGCGTATCGAGCGTTACAACCGGACGCTGAAGGATGTGACGCTGGAGGTCTACGGGCAGCCCGAACACCAGTGGCAAACCGTTTTCCGTCCGGGCAGGAACGAAACCCCCGACTATGCAGCCATACTGTTACGGTACGGGCTGCTGTTTCTCGTCCTTTTGCTTGTTCCCGCCGTCAGCCTGTCGGGGATGGCCGATTCGCGGATCGAACGCCGCATGGTCGAGATGGGTCTGCGCCGCGCCTTCGGAGCGCCGGCGCGCGTGCTCATGTGGCAGATTGTCGTCGAAAACTTCCTCTTTACGCTTCTGGGCGGAGCGGCGGGACTGCTCTCGTCGTTTCTGCCTGTCGTGCTGGGCAGACGATGGATTATGCAGGCGGGCATGTCTCTCCCCGACATTCCGCCGGAAGGGACGGACGTGATCCTTACGCCTTCCATGCTGCTGAATCTTCACGTGTTCGGAATAGCGCTGGGCGTCTGTTTCCTTCTCAACCTGATGACGGCTCTCATTCCCGCCTGGAGATATTCGCGGCGGCCTATTGTCAGCTCATTACACGCTAAACGGTAATCATCATGCTTAAATCCATATTTGTACAAATCATGAACAGGAAACGGAGCAACGGCTGGATACTTGCCGAACTGCTCCTCGTATTCATCCTCGTATGGTATGTCGCCGACTGGTTCTTCGTGCTCGGCTGCAACTACGGCATCCCCAACTGCCGGAATATCGAGCACACGTGGAAAATCACCCTGGGGAAATATCCGGAGGATCACCCGAAATACGATGCCTCCACAGCGTCCGGCCAGGCCGCCGGGGCCGGCATGGAGCGCATACTCCGTGAGTTGAACGGGCATCCCGACGTGGAAGCAGTCGCCGTGTCGTTTTTCGGTTCCGATCCGGAAGTCGACTCGTACAGCGGCGGTATTTTCTACAGCGAAGGCGACACGGTGAACAGCGTGCGCTGTCAGGATTTGTATATCGACCCGAAGGAAGACTTTTTCCGCGTGTTCGGATATACGGCCGACGGGGGAACGAGGGCAGTCTCCACGCGCGATTTCGACTGGTCGGCTCCGCGAAGCGTCGTGATCGGACGTCTGATGGCCGACAGGCTGTTTCCCGACGGGCAGGCTGTGGGAAAACGTCTGACCCGCAAGCCCGGCGACATGAGCGACCCCTGCACCGTCGCCGGCGTGGTGGACGACATCAAACAGTATGATTACGAACGCCCGCAGTATGCCCTCTACAATGCGTATCGCCTGGATTCGACCGCGCCGGACGCCGCCATATCCATCCGCAGCCGTGCGTCCGTGCCCGACAGACTGTTTGAAGAATCATTTAAAAAAGAAATGACAGGCCGCCTGCAGACCGGCAACTTCTATCTGAAAAGCATGACGCCGTACGCCCGGATTGCTTCGGACACATGGGAAGGCCTGGGAACGGGCAATGCCGTACGCGAACGCGCCGCCCTGATGACGTTCTTCCTGCTCAACATCCTGCTGTGCGTGACGGGCACATTCTGGTATCGCATCCACATCCGCCGCGAAGAAATCGGCATCCGCAAAACGATGGGCGCCTCAAGCCGCAGCATCCGCAGCCATCTGCTGACCGAAGGGATGCTGCTGTTGACCGTCGCCATGCTGCCGGCTATGTTCATAGAGTTTCAGTTCGTACTGGCCGGTCTGATCGAGACTTTCGGAAAGACGGATACCCACGCCGTCTATCTGCCCGACCGCACCGGCCTCCGGTTTCTGATTACCAACGCCGTGACCTGGGCGATCATGGCCGCCGTGATTGCCGTCGCCATCTCGCTGCCCGCGCGGCGAGCTGCCGCCCTGCCGCCCGCCGAGGCGTTGAGGTATGAGTAAATTCAAAGATTCAATAAATTCGTTATTCATGAAAAAGAAATTCAGTTATTCAGCCATTCGGCTATTCGGTCATTCGTTCCGTCAGGCGTGGAACCTGCTGCGTCAGGAGAAGCTGTTCAGCACGATATACATCCTCGGCACGGGGCTGTCGATTACAATGGTAATGACGCTCTCGATCGTCTTCTACATCCGTATAGCCGACATCTATCCGGAGACGAACCGCGACCGGATGCTTATTGTCAAGCGCGTAATGGAAAAATACGGGAACGGCTCCAGCAGCGGCAGCCTGTCGCTGCCGTTTGTCGAGGCGTGTTTTATGTCTCTTGAGAGCGCAGAGGCGACAGCGGTCGTATACAACCGGTGGAATGTCAATCACCGGATACAGCCGGAAGGAAGTCGCGAGCAGTGGCCGGTCGCCGTGCAGTATGTCGATACGGGCTACTGGCGTGTGTTCGCGTTTCGTTTTGTCGACGGCAGCCCGTTTACCGCCACCGATTTCCTGTCGGGCATCCATACGGCGGTGATTGCCGAATCGCTGGCTCGCCGGCTTTTCGGCACGGCCGGGGCGACGGGGCGGTACGTGAGCGTCAATTTCAGTCCGTACCGTATATGCGGCGTCGTGCGCGACGTGTCTCTCGTGACCGAACGCACCTACGCCCAGTTGTGGATGCCCTGTACGGTGGCGCCGGACTACCGTTCGTCTCACAGCGAGAACGGCGCAGTAGGCCGTATGGAAGCTTATATACTGGCGCCTTCCGCACGCGACGTCGAAAAGGTACGGACGGAGGCGCTCGAACGTTTCAGGCGCTATGCCGGGCAGTTCGACGAGATTGAACTGTCGATTTTCGGACAGCCCGACCGCCACTGGCAAAGCCTCTTCCGCTCCTTGTCGAACGCCGAAATCGATTTCACCCGGATAGCGATTCAATACGGCCTCATCCTCCTTATCCTCCTGCTGGTGCCGGCTATCAGCCTGTCGGGGATGGCCGATTCGCGGATGGAACGCCGGCTGGCCGAGATGGGCGTACGCCGCGCTTTCGGCGCACCGCGAGGCGTACTGATGAGACAGATCGTGGTCGAAAACTTTCTCTTCACCCTTCTGGGCGGCATTGTCGGACTGCTGATGTCGTATGTGCTGATACTCTTCAGCAGCGACTGGATCATGACTTTGGGACAGAAATACATCGACATCCCTCCCGAAGGAACGGTCGCCGTCTTCACGCCCCCGATGCTGCTCAACCTGCCGGTCTTCGGCATTGCGCTGGCGGTGTGCCTCCTGCTCAACCTGATGTCGTCGCTTCTGCCGGCGTGGAAAGCATCGCGACGGGAAATTGTTTATTCAATAAATTCATAAATCTTATGCTGCGAACCGTTATCATTCAATTGTGGAACCGCAGACGTTCCAGTCTGTCCATCATACTCGAACTCTTCTGCGTGTGCTGTCTGATGTGGTATATCACCGACTATCTGTTTGTTTATGCCTGCAACTGCAGTATTCCGAGTTGCCGGGACACGAATCATGCCTGGCAGGTAAATCTGTCGGTCTATCCATCCGACTATTCGGGTTTCCGTGCCGAAGAGAATACTCCGGAAGCCTGTCTGGCCAATTTCGAGCGCATCCTTCGCGTGCTTCGCGACCATCCGGACGTGGAAACGACGGGCGTTTGCGACGACATGTCCATCCCCGGCAGCGGCAGTTACTTCGGCCAGGGATTCGTGCAGCCGGACGACACGACGAATACAGTCTGGGGACAAATGATCTCGATCAGCCCCCTGGCCGACTTTTTCCGCGTGTTCGGCTATACGCGCGACGGAGGACGCACGCCCGTCTCCATGCATGATTTCGACTGGAGCAACCCCGGCGCCGTCGTCATCAGCCGCTCGGCCGAACGGGCGCTCTTTCCCGGCGGCGAAAATGCCGTCGGGCGCGAACTGGGAAGGGGTTCATGGCGAGAGAGAGTTGTCGGGGTGGTGGACGACATTAAACGCTTCGACTTCCTCCGTCCGCAGCACGCTTTCTACCGTCCGCAGAAAATAACCGGCGAACAGTTGATGAATCCGAGTGGAAACGTTGCAGTCTTTGTCCGTAGCAGAGCAAACATCAGCGACAGCCGGTTCAGTGAAAATTTCATGAAAGAGATGAGCGACGCCCTGCAGATTGGGAATTTCTACCTCGAAGACATCGTAGCGTGCAGCAGCGTAGAAGCCCGTATTACGCATATGTTCGGCTACACCAACGAAGTGCGTGTACGCATCTGCCTGATGGTGTTCTTCCTGCTCAACATCCTGCTGTGCGTGCTGGGGACGTTCTGGTACAGAGTGAATATCCGCCGCAGCGAGACAGGGCTGCGCAAGGCGATGGGCGCGTCGAAGCGCAGCGTGCGCAGCCACTTCTTTCTCGAGGGACTTTGTCTGCTGGCCGTAGCCGCACTCCTCGCCATGATTGTGGAGGCGCAGTTCGTGAAGGCAGGATTGATTGAAACGCTCGGAAAGAGCGAAAATGACCTGCCCGGCTACCTGCCCGACCGTACAGCGCTCCGCTTCCTGATTACGAACGCCATCACGACCGTCACCCTCGCGCTCGTCATCCTTGGAGCCATCTGGATACCGGCGCAAAAGGCAGCCTCCGTCCCGCCGGTGGATGCATTGAGGGATGAATGAATTTTTGATTATACTGTGCGCGGTGTAAATGTGTGATGTTATTCTACTGGATTGCCACGTCGCTACGCTCCTCGCAATGACGGAGATACCGTTGCTGTCGGCAATGGCGTCCACCGTCATGACGGAAATGCCGTTGCTGCCGGCTATGGCATCCGCCGTCTTTGCGAGGAGCGCAGCGACGTGGCAATCCAGTGAGATGATATAAGCAAATAACGAAACATGTCAGTGGTTGCCGTCAGAAGTGGCAATACTTTCTTTTGCGGTCTTTTTATCTACCGCTTTTATTTGCTGAAAGGATTTTCCATTCGGTAGAATCATATCACAACTTTACACCGCGCGCAGTATAGGGCTTCCCAAAACGATTTTAGGGCTTCCCAAAATCATTTTAGGACTTCCCAAAACGATTTTAGGACATCCCAAAATCATTTTAGGGCTTCCCAAAATCATTTTAGGACTTCCCGGAACGATTTTAGGACTTCCCAAAATCATTTTAGGGCTTCCCAAAACGATTT
Organism: Tannerella sp.; assembly: GCA_031259505.1. Lineage (GTDB taxonomy): Bacteria > Bacteroidota > Bacteroidia > Bacteroidales > Tannerellaceae > Tannerella. Next base: position 6,807 of record JAIRLL010000065.1, on the reverse strand, counting down.
TAGGGCTTCCCAAAATCATTTTAGGACTTCCCGGAACGATTTTAGGACTTCCCAAAACGATTTTAGGACTTCCCAAAACGATTTTAGGACTTCCCAAAATCATTTTAGGGCTTCCCAAAATCATTTCAGGACATCCGAAAATGAAACCGGGAAGAGAAAAAACAATCCGCAACAAACAAAAATTCAAATACAAACACTTTAGGGATACGAAATAAATAAGATATCATGGATAATATTTTAAGCGGGTAAAAAAGTGAAATTAAAAGAAGACAGGACGGCGGCCTGCAATTGTGAGCCGTCAGGCGTGGCAATTCGAAATGACGCACATCGCTGGATTGCCACGTCGCTACGCTCCTACCAGTGACATGTTTCGTTATTTGCTTATTATCAGCCCACTGGATTGCTTCGTTCCTCGCAATGACGCCGGATGCCATTGCCTGCAACAATGGCATCTACGTCATTGCGAACGGAGTGAAGCAATCCAGACATGTCATTTTCCTCCTGTTTATTTGAAAAATATAGGGTCTCGCAATGACGGGGATACCGTTACTGTCGGCAATGGCATCCCCGTCATTGTGCACGGAGTGAAGCAATCCAGCGGGACAATAAGCAAATAACGAAATATGTGATTGACAGTACCCGTTTCGTGCAGAAACTGAAAGCGGAAAGACGCTTCTCCGCTTCTGTCTCTGTGGCAAGCCTTGATTCCGGATTTTTTAGAGATATTCCCAACAGTCGCTTCACCATCCGAAGTACCGTTTTGCATTGTAGTAACAAATATTTTCTATCATCTGGTTGATGACCGTGATTTCCGTGGCGGGAAGGAGGCCTTTTTCCACGTCGTCGCCAATCATGTTGCAGAGGATGCGCCGGAAGTATTCGTGTCGCGGATACGAGAGAAAACTGCGCGAGTCGGTCAGCATCCCGACGAAGCGGCTCAGCAACCCCAGCGCGGAGAGGGCATTGAGTTGATTTTCCATTCCCGTGAGCTGGTCGAGAAACCACCACGCCGCGCCGTACTGCATCTTGCCGGGCACGGAGCCGTCGTTGAAATTGTACAGATTGGTCACGAGCAGTTCGTTGTCGCGCGGGTTAAGATTGTAGACGATGGTTTTGGCCAGTTTGCCTTCGTCGTCCAGGCGTCCGAAGAAGCGGTTCATCGGGGCGGCCACCGTGCAGTCGTCGATGGCGTCGAAACCCGTATCGGGGCCTAACGTGCGAAACATGCGGCGGTTGTTGTTGCGGATGGCGCCGATGTGGAACTGTTGCACCCAGCCGGCGTTGCAGTCCATCACGGCCAGTTCGTAGAGTATCGCCGAGCGGAACCTGTCGGCTTCTTCGTCCGTGGGCGTTCTTCCGGCGCGCACACGCCGAAAAATGTCACGTACTTCGCTTTCGGTGTATGGCTCGGCATAGAATGTCGACAATCCGTGGTCGGAGAGGTTGCAGCCTTCCTGCGCGAAAAAGTCGTGGCGGCGTTGCAGGGCTTCCAGCAGGTCGTCGAAGGTATTGATGGATACGTTTGAGGCGGCTTCGAGGCGGCTCAGGTAGGCGTTGTACGTCTCGGGATTGTCGATGGCCGTCGACTTGTCGGGACGCCATGCGGGAAGCACCTTGACGGAGAAACCGCTTTCGCGAATCGCCCTGTGATATTCGAGCGAATCGACGGGGTCGTCGGTAGTGCCTACGGCTTCGACGCGCATCCGCTTCATGATGGCGCGCGGGCGAAATTCGGGCGTCTGGAGTTTGGCCGTACATTCGTCGTAGATGCTGCGCGCGTTGGCCGGCTTCAGCGTCTCGCTGATGCCGAAGATACGGCTCAGTTCAAGATGAGTCCAGTGATAAAGCGGGTTGCGCATCGTATGAGGCAATGTTTCCGCCCATTTTTCGAATTTTTCATACGCCGTGCGATTACCGGTGATGTATTCTTCGGGTATGCCGTTCGCCCGCATGGCGCGCCATTTGTAATGGTCGCCGCCCAGCCAGATTTCCGTCAGGTCGGCAAAGGGGTTGTCCTGCGCTATCACCTTCGGGTCCAAATGACAGTGATAGTCGATAATCGGCAGTTTCTCGGCGTGTTTGTGATAAAGCTCGCGCGCCGTGCCGGTTTGCAGTAAAAAATCTGCATCCATAAATGTCTTCATAGTTATCTGTTTTTTTGAATGATTGAAAGTGCGTTTTTGCAGAGAGCCGTTATCGACGGCCAGTCGCCGTTGTCGACGGCCTGTTGCGGGAAAAGTTTCGACCCCATTCCCACGCAGGTCACACCGGCGCCGAACCATGCCGAGAGGTTTTCTTCGGTGGGCTCCACAGCGCCGGTTGCCATAATCATTGTCCACGGCATCGGGGCTTTTATGTTTTTCACAAACGAGGGGCCTCCCACGCTGCCGGCAGGAAAAATCTTGCACACGTCGCAGCCTGCTTCCTGTGCAAAACCGATTTCGGATACCGAGCCGCAGCCGGGTATGTAGGGCGTCAGGCGGCGGTTGCATACCCTGGCAATGTCGGGATTGAACACGGGACCGACGACGAAGTTCGCACCCGTCTGCAGATAGAGCGAGGCTGTGCCCGCATCTACCAGCGACCCGATGCCCAGTATCATGTCCGGACATTCCGCGAGGGCATACTTCACCAGTTCGCCGAAAACATCCTGCGCAAAGTCGCCACGGTTGGTGAACTCGAACACGCGCACGCCGCCTTCGTAGCAGGCCTTCAACACCTTCCGGGCTGTCGCGATGTCGTGATGATAATATACCGGCACCATTCCCGTAGCCACGATGGCTTCAAGTACCTGTATTTTGCCGAATCTTGCCATTTCATTATTTTTTTATGATTAAAAGTCTTTTTCCGCTTCTGCCTGCACCACGTTCAGGATATAATCGCCTGCCTTTTCGCACTCGGAGATTATGTCCATGTAGTATACGGCGTCCGAATACTTGTATCCTTTGCTGTTCAGGTTTTCGATATTTTTATTTCTCAACATGTTGCGGTATGAGTTGATTTCGTTTTCCAGATTATAGCTTTGCATCATGTCGTCGTCGGCGATTTCTTCTTTTTGCAATAACGTGCTCATATGTTCCAGTGCATTGCCGACCAGAGCAAACATGTGTTCGACACAATGATTCTGGTCTTCGGTGAAGACTGCTTTTGCCTTGTTTCGCCGCTTGACGGTTCGCGCCAGATTGTTGCACGAATCTCCGATACTTTCGATTTCGGAAATGATCCGCAGCATCCTGCGGACGGCGTTTTTACCTCTGGCGCTCAAACGACCTTCGAGCACGTGCGTCAGGTAGTTGGCTATTTCCACTTCCATGCGGTCGCTGATTTGTTCGTATTTTTCTATCCTGTTGTATATTTCCAGGAACTTCTCATCGTCTTTCTCGTGCAGGATGCTTTTCACCATCTCGAACATGCGGCAGGTACGCTCGCCGAATACCATTATTTCTTTTTTTGCCTGCATAAGCGAGAGTTCCGAAGTGGAAAGAAGACCGCCGGAAATGTATTTGAGTTGAAATTCTTCTTCCGATTTGGGCGACGATTTGACAATGGCGGAACAGATACGGACATAAACCCGGGTAAACCAGATCATAATAAAGATATTTAAGACGTTGAACATGGTGTGAAACAGCGACAGTCCGTATGAAACGGAAATTTGCAGCGTCAGCATTTTTTCGCGGAGGGCGATCAGGTGCGTATCGGTCAGTGTTTCGTTCGACGAGATAAGCGAGAGCGTCTGCGGATCGAGCGTATTCAGAAAACGTTCCAGTTCGTGGGGATCGCCCGGTCCCTGCGATATGATCCATGAAATAAAGTGTTCGAAAGGATAAAAGAGCGCCATGCACCAGCAAACTCCCAGCACGTTGAACATCAGATGCGCAATGGCGGCGCGTTTAGCCGATGTGTTGGCCGACAGGGCGGCAAGGTTTGCCGTAATCGTCGTTCCGATATTTTCGCCCAGCACCATTGCCATTGCCATCTCGAAAGGAATCCATCGCTGCGTACACATGATCAATGTGATAGCCACCGTTGCGCTGGACGACTGCACGATGACGGTCAGCAGCGTACCGATGCACAGGAATATCAGGAGCGAAATGTAGCCCATCGAGGTATAGTTCTGTATAAACGAAAGCATCTGCGGATTGCTTTCGAGGTCGGGAACGGACGATTTGAGGTACGACAAACCCAGAAACAGCAGAGCGAAACCCAGTATAAACTCGCCCCACGACTTGTTGCGGCTCTTCTTTGCGAACAGGAAAGGTATGCTTACTCCTATCAGAGGCAACGCAAACAGGCTGATATCCATTCTGAAACCGAAAAGGGAAATAATCCAGGCCGTGACGGTCGTACCCACATTGGCGCCCATAATCACACCGATAGACTGCGATAGCGACAGCAGTCCCGCATTGACAAAACTGACGACCATGACCGTCGTCGCACTTGACGACTGAATGAGGGCGGTAATAAGAACGCCCGTCAGGACGCCCGTAAAACGATTGGTCGTCATCACAGAGAGGATGTGCCTGAGTTTGTCTCCGGCAATCTTCTGCAGGCCTTCGCTCATCGTTTTCATCCCGAAGAGAAACAGCCCCAAAGCGCCCATCAGCGTCAAAAAATCTAAAAAAGAATAATCCATAATAAAAAATTCCATTCTCGCGGACAAAAGTACAAATAACCATGAAAACATGCATAAACAACAGGCAAAAAATTTGCATAGCATGAAATTTTCGCTTTAATTTGCCGCACGGGAAGTAATAAATATAAGTCGTAAGTCATAAGTCGTAAGTCGTAAGTCTTATGTATGAGCAAAAATAAGGAAGAAACGATTACCATCTACTGCAAAAACAGCGGGCGCAGTCTGGATGTGCCGGCGGGCAGTTCGCTGTCGGACGTTTATGCGCTTGCAGGCAAGCCGCTTCGCTACCGTCCGATGAGCGCGCGCGTCAACCGGCGCGTGGAAGGACTGGATTACCGCTGCTGGACGGAGGCGGATATTGAGTTTGTAGACCATACGCATCCGGCAGGTTTTCGCACCTATGTGCGTTCGCTGTGCTACATTCTGGCCAGGGCGGTGAACGACCTCTATCCGCGTGCCGTCTTCGACCTCGAACATTCCGTGTCGAAGGGATATTATTGCGCGTTCGCAGATCGCCGGACGGTTTCGGCAGACGATACGGCGAAAATCAAGCGGCGGATGCAGGAAATCATCGACGCCGACGTGCCTTTCGTGCTGAAAAAGATCCGTACGGCCGACGCCATCGATATGTTTCGCCGGCATGGAATGGACGACAAGGCGCTGCTGCTCGAAACGGTCGGTATGGCTTATACGGCTTACTACGAAATGGATGGATATGTGGACTATTTTTACGGTTGCCTGACGCCTTCGTCGGGATACATCCATCTGTTCGACCTGATTCCGTATGAAGACGGGATGCTGCTGCTGGCTCCGCCACACGACCGTCCGGACACGCTCGCGCCCATGGTCAGGCAGGACAAGATGTTTCAGGCATACAGGGAACATCTCGTGCTGCAACGAACGCTCGGACTGAACGACGTGGGCGAACTGAACCGTGCCGTAGCCGGCGGCGGCGCCCGGCAAATCGTGATGGTCTCGGAAGCGATGCAGGAAAAACAGATTGCGCGGATAGCCGAAGAGATTACACGGCGCTACGACGACGGCGTGCGGGTGGCGCTTATCTCGGGACCCTCCTCGTCGGGGAAAACGACATTCTGCAAACGGCTCGAAATACAGCTCATCACCAACCTGATGCATCCTATCGGCATTTCGCTCGACGACTATTACCTCAACCGCCGGGACACGCCGAAAGACGAAACGGGCGCCTACGATTTCGAATCGCTCTACGCCATCGACCTGCCCTGCTTCTACGACAGTCTGCACCGGCTGATTGCCGGAGAACGGATCGAAGTCCCCTCGTTCAACTTCGAAACGGGCGAGCGCGTCTACCGCGGCCGGACGCTGCAGATGAACCGCCGCAATTCGATTCTCATACTCGAAGGAATTCACGGACTGAACCCCGAACTGACAGCAACCATCCCTTCCGGACGCCTTTTCCGCATCTACGTTTCGGCGCTGACGACGATCGCGCTCGACGGTCACAACTGGATACCGACGTCCGACAATCGCCTGTTGCGCCGCATCATCCGCGACTGCCGCTCGCGCGGATATCCGGCCAGGGAAACCATCGCCATGTGGCCGCGCATACGGAAAGGCGAAGACCGGTGGATATTCCCGTATCAGGAAAACGCCGATGCCACGTTCAACAGCGCCATGATATACGAACTGGCCGTACTCCGCAAGTTCGTCGAACCGATGCTGAGCGAGATTCGCGAAGTCGACGACGAAAGCGCCGAAGCCTACCGTCTGCTCCGTTTCCTGCGCTACTTCAACTATATCCCGCTGGAAGAACTGCCGCCCACGTCGCTGCTGCGCGAATTTCTGGGGGGAGGGAATTTTTATTACTGACGCCGGAAAAAACCGTCTTTCCTGAATGAACCGTCCATATTAATATGTACGAAAGATTCCGTTCGGAAAGGCTCGTACATACTAATATGTATGAAGGATGCAGACCGGAAAGGCTCGTCCATATTAGTATGTACGAAAGATTCCGGTCGGAAAAGCCCGTACATATTAATATGTACGAAAGATTCCGGTCGGAAAGGCTCGTCCATATTATACTGCGCACGGTTTAAAATTGTGAGATGCCAGAAGGAAAAAATCACTCTCCGCGGAATGATTTTGTGATGTCTTCCGACAATCGCTTTCATACTGACTGTCAGCCTGGATTGCTT
>JAIRLL010000029.1 GCA_031259505.1 Tannerella sp. | reverse complement strand
GCTTCCTGCCCGCCGAATACCCTGCGTTGCGCTTCGGAGAGCCGGAGCTCGTCATGGGTGTGCAATCCTTTGAAATGCGTTTTGCCATGATAGACATAGTCGTCGCCCTGTCCCAGATCAAAATAGACGATGTTGATGGAAAAGATCTTCCGCAGTTCCAGGTACTCGTCGCCGGCCTTCATGCGTTCGACGAGAATCTTGCTTGCCCCGTAAAGCATCCGCCGGAAATAATCTATCTCAATAGCAAACTGAAGTTCCACAATGAGCAGTTCTCCCTTTTCGTCTTCTATCAGAATGTCCACCTTATTTTGTTTGTCAGTCCGATTATCCCGATTGCTTTCGCTCTCGACGATGTTCTGCACCTTTATATCGCGCATGAGCAACTCGCTCAGAAAGCCTTCCAGCACGTCGTAATTGGCCTTGTTGCGCAGCAGACGTTTCAGGGCATAATCAAACGAGATGAGAACCCGTTCTTTTCTGTTCGTTGAATTTGTCATGATGTTAACTGTTTTTTATTTTTATTACTTGCAAATATACGTAATATTTTCCGATTTGTAAATGCTCGTCATTTCATTTATTTACGCCGCGTGCAGAAAAAAAATTGTACCGGAAACCGGTGCGATTGCAGAAACTTCCGGTACAACTTCATTCATGCTTCACGGTTCCAAAAATTGCGACAGTGCGATCTCGCCGGGTCAGGAGTTCCGAGACTCCACCGTGGCTCCTCCCGAAACAGCGGCTTTCGGATAGAGTCGGGTTGAGGGCCGTTCCGGTAAAGTCCGGACAGGCTTTGCGTCCTGCCGGACTTTCCGGATAAAACGGCTAATACCATCCCGGATTATTATCAAATCCGTTCAAACGGCATTCTCTTTCCGGAAGCGGGAACAGTAGCTTGTGCGGCAATATATTATATGCCTCATTCGCTAAATGGCATACTTCCTGGAGTCTGGCGGCGGCAGCCTGAAGCCGTTCCTTTTCCATGTTGCCGTGTGCCGTCATAATCTCAATCGCGCGTCCCGTACGCAAAAGCTGGTACCAGCGATGATTTTCGAACGCGACCTCGACCCGTTCTTCCTTGAAGATAAGTTCACGCAAAGTCTCCTGATCTGTTGCAGTAACATCTGTCAGGCCAGCCCTGCGACGTACGTCATTCAACAAGGGTAACGCTTCGCTTCCTCTGCCGGCTTCGTTCAATGCCTCTGCCAGCAACAGTTTGACATAACCGTAGCGATAGACCGGCCAGTTTTCATCTGCACGTCCGTCAATGGTATATGTCCCGGCATGATAGAATTTGTTGATAAACGCTGCCGAGTCCATGTTTGGGCCGAAAGATTCCTGATAAGTGCTGTTTTCCGCACTTACCCAGTATGCGATAGAGGCGTCTTTCCGTTTGTCTCCGGGTTCATAGGCATTGATAATATCCAAAGTGGGAGAATTGCTGCCTGCAATATCCCCGGTACCTCCGATGCCGATTAGATCGGCTCTTCCCCGCCGGGGGCCCCATTGATAGATATAATTGCTTGCCCGGTTCAACGAAGCGCTGTACTGGATTTCGAATATGGATTCCACATTATTTTTGTTGTTCGGATGGAAAATATCGGCATATTCGTCCACCAGTTCATAACCCAAAGCCGTTACCCTGTTAAAAGCGGTGATGGCGTCCTGGTAATTATGCCGGGTCAGATGGATTTCGCCCAGCAGCGTAAGCGCGGCTCCCTGCGTAGCCCGTCCTATATCCGCTCCGGTATAATTCGTAGGGAGGTTGCCGACGGCGAAATCCACATCCGTCATGATAAAGGTATACAATTCCTCCACGGATGCCTTCCGGTCGGAAAATGCATCCTGCGGGCCGGTAGTGGCTTTGTCTCTCAAAGGGACTTCTCCGTATAACCGTACAAGATGGAAATAAATCAATGCGCGGATAAACCGGGCCTCGCCTTCATATTGTCCTTTCTTGCTTTGGTCGTTAAAGGTCGCGTCGCCTATATGATCAATAACTACATTGGCCTGCTGTACGGCATTCCACAGATTGTCCCATGTATACCTGTTGTACAGGTTAGTTGCCGTCATCAAGAAATCGTTCATTTCTTCACGCTGCTGGATTCCGCGGTCCAGGTCGTAGTATTGGAATGCCGTATTATCGGCGCGCATTTCGGCCAGTGCATACAGACTGCCGTCACCTCCATTATACAAATCCTGGAGTTTGTTGTAAATGCCGTTCACGGCGCTTTGAATCTGGCTTTCGGTCTTGTAATAAATGTCGTCGCTGACAAATGTATGCGGTTCCACATTTAGTTCGTCATGGCAACCCGTTACGCCCAATACCAGTATTGTAATGAGAAAAAATTGATGTATTCTTTTCATTGTGCAAATATTTAAAAATTAATGTTTAATCCAATGGTATATATCCGGGGAACCGGATAGGTGGTATAATCTACACTGGGAACTAATGTCCCGGCTTTCGAGCCGGAGTTACCATAGTTGGTTACTTCGGGATTCCCGTCGTAACCGGTGAGTAGTAGCGCGTTTTGCAGGCTGAGATAAACCCGTAAGCTGGATATGACTTTAGCGATGTTGTTTATCGTATAGCCCAGTGTGATATTCTTGAACCATAGATAGTCGTTGTCCAGGATCCAGTCCGAATTAACGTCGCGATACATCACCCTGCCCGTACTGCTTCCGGCCGTTGTCGGCGTGTGCCCGTCGCCCGGTTGCTGCGGAGACCGGTAACGGTTTACCATATCCCTGGTTACGTTGAATATTCCGTCGATGTTATGCGTATATTCATATTGCGTTTTCATCAACTGCCCACCCACCGAACCGGTCATCTGGATACGCAAATCCCAATTCCGATAGATCAGCGTATTGCTCATCCCCCAAATAAAATCAGGATAGGGATTGCCGATGACTTCGTAATCATTCACTGCCGTAATGGTTCCACTGCCGTCCACATCTTTCATCTTGATATTTCCGGGAATAGCGCCCGGAAATGCGGCAACGCCGGGTTTGGGCGTATAACTTCCGTCGGCGTTTTTGATGAAATCATCCTCCGTATAGATGCCTTCGACTCTGTATCCATAGAACATCGCCAGGGGTTGTCCGACGACGGAAATATGAGTAGGATTCTGTTCGCCGCTCAAACCGGAAGTAATGCTTGTATTCCCACGTCCCAGTGCAATGACTTTGTTGCGGTTGAAGGCGATATTAGCGCCAGTTGTCCATGAAAAGTCGCTTGTGCTGACGTTGCGCGTCGTAAGCGTAAACTCGATACCGGTATTCTGCACGTTGCCGCTATTCTCTTTTGCGGCCGAATATCCTGATGAAGAAGGAATTTCGGCGTCCAACAACAGATCGCGGGTGTTTCTCCGATAATAATCGACCAAAAGAATAATCCGGTCGTTAAAGAAGCCAAAGTCGCCGCCCAGGTTCCATTCATACACCCGTTCCCAACCCAGATAGGGATTTCCGACGGCATTCATTCGCCGACCGCCGGCCAGTGCATTGTTCAGAATGTAATTGGCTGTGGTCACCTGGTTCATGTATGTATAATCGCCAATGGAGAAATTCCCGGCCAGCCCGTACGAGGTTCTGAGTTTCAGGTCGCTCAACCAACCGACGTCTTTCAGGAACTCTTCATCCGACAAGCGCCATCCTAATGAAGCGGAAGGGAAAGTCCCCCAGCGGTTTTGCTGTCCGAAACGCGAAGACCCGTCCGCCCGGATGGTGGCTGTCGCCATGTATTTCTGACGATAATTGTAGCTTGCGCGGGCGATGTAGGAAATCAGGCTCCAGTCACTGACGGATGAACCCCAACTGCCGATCCGGGCTGCTGCACTTATGACCTGAACCTCATCTCCGGTATAATCGTTGCCGCTGAAGTCGGAACTGTTGGAGGTCTGCTTCTGGAAAGTATATCCCAGCAATGCATCCAAAGAATGATCG
>JAIRLL010000028.1 GCA_031259505.1 Tannerella sp. | reverse complement strand
CTCGTGTTTGTGGCGGGCGGGCCATACGGGTTCAGCAGCGAAGTGTATGATGCCGTGCCGGAACGTATCTCTTTGAGTAAAATGACTTTCTCGCACCAGATGATTCGCCCGTTTTTCGCGGAACAACTGTACAGGGCGGTGACTATTCTGCGGAAAGAGCCTTATCATCATGAGTGATAATTATATATAAAGATTTATGAAAATAAAAGTATTGAATCCGTTTTGGCTGTTGTGTGCCGGTTTTGCATGGTTCGCCGTTTCGTGTGGCGAAGAATACAATCGTGTAGAAGAGATTGTCGCGCCGGAAGAAGAAGAAACCGAAGTCACGAAGGTTAATAAATTCGTGAACGAGGATATGCAGTATTATTATCTGTGGAGTACGACTGTGGAGTGGAACAAGGTGTATCCGGAAAAGGAAACCGATGCGTTCGCATTTTTTGAGAAACTGAAATACAGGGACGACAAATGGTCTATGCTGACGGACAATATAGAAGCGTTGCAGGGAGAGTTTGACGGCAATGTGACGTCGTTTGGATACACGTTGATTTTCGGACAGTTCACCAACTCGGAAGACTTGTTTGCCATCGTGCTGTACGTCTATCCCGGTACGCCGGCCGACAGGGCGGGATTGAAACGCGGCGATTTTATTGTCGGGATAAACGGCGGATACATTACGCGCGAAAACCGTACGGAACTGTATGATGCATCGACGCTTATACTTACGCGCGGGATATTGACGGACGCCGGGATCGCAACTGACCCGGCGTTGATTTTCATGAGCGCCGAGCAGGTGTACGAAAACCCGATACTGAAAGATACGGTGATTGTAAACGGCAGCCATAAAACAGGTTATCTTTCTTATGCCGATTATACGCAGGCGTCGGAAGGGGATTTGCAGCGCGTTTTTATGAACTTCAAATTGCAGGGAGTGACGGACGTGGTGCTCGATTTGCGTTACAACGGCGGTGGATACGTACGGACGATGTCCGTGCTGACCAGTATTCTGGCGCCGGAGCAGGCAGTCAAAAGCAGGCAGGTTTATCTCAGGCAGATATGGAATCCGTCTATTGAGAAATATCTGAAAGGGCAGGGCGAAGACCTTGTGGAAAGGTTTACGGATACGCTTTCGGTCAACATGAATCTGAGCCGCCTGTATGTGCTCACGTCGGAATATTCGGCTTCGGCGTCCGAATCGACCGTCGTCGGGTTGCGGCCGTATTTGAATCTTGTCCAGATTGGCGATACAACGCACGGGAAATATTGCGCGGGCGGACTGTTTCAGCCGCAGGTACAGGTCAATAACGGATGGGTGACAGACGAGAGTATCTCAAACTGGGGAATGTATCTGATGATATACAGGCTTGCCAATGTGATGGGCGACGATTCGTTTCTGGGCGGACTGGTTCCCGACATTCTGGCGGAAGAAGATTATTTCCCGCTGTATCCGTGGGGCGACGGTCGCGACCCGCTGCTGGGCAGAGCGATTGCGGATATTACCGGTGTTCCTTACGTGGAGACACGTTCGGAACGTGCTCTGCCGCCGTATACTATCCGCAGGGATTTGAAAATTGACAGAACGGGAGACGGGAAGATGATTGCGGAGAGCAGGCTGAAGACCGAAATTGAATAACTGAATGATTGAATAACTGAATGACTGAATTTTGATGTGGTAAATATGTATTATAATCCGCATCATCTGCGTATTTTAGGGGCGCCCTCTGTAAAACGCTGCGCCTGGCTGATGAGTTGATAATCAAGAATGGTCATGGCCGCCATGGCTTCGACGATGGGGACGGCTCGCGGCAGGACACAGGGGTCGTGTCGTCCGCTGACTTTGAGGAGAGTGTCATTACCGTCTTTGTCGACGGTCTGCTGTTCAGTCAGCAGTGTGGCTACGGCCTTGAACGCTACGCGGAAATAAATATCCTGCCCGTTGGAAATGCCACCCTGAATGCCGCCCGAGAAATTGGTACGTGTGCGTATGCGTCCGCGGTCGTTGTAGAAGCGGTCGTTCTGTTCCGACCCGAAGTAGTCCGCCGTATCGAACCCGATACCGTAATCGAACCCTTTGGCGGCGTTGATGCTCAGCATGGCAGCTCCCAGCGCGGCATGCAGTTTGCCGAAGACGGGTTCGCCCAGTCCCGCAGGCACGCCTTTCACGACACATGCGACGATGCCTCCAACCGTGTCGCCTTTCGATTTCACTTCAGCTATCAGCGCTTCCATTTCCGCCGCCTTGCCGGGGTCGGGGCAGCGCACGGGACTGGTTTCCGTCAGACTCAAATCGTAATCTTCGTATGAACCGTCGAGACCGATGTGCCCGACGCGCGACGTATATGCCTGCACGGTTATGTTTTGCCTGCCAAGCGCCAGTTTTGCCACAGCGCCGCCCACGCAACGGGCGACGGTTTCGCGGGCAGAAGCGCGTCCGCCTCCGCGCGCGTCGCGTATGCCGTATTTGATTTGGTACGTATAATCGGCGTGCGAGGGGCGAAACGCATCTTTCACCCTGTCGTAATCTTCGGAATGACAGTTTTCGTTCCGCACGGCGAAGCCGATTGGCGTGCCTGTCGTGACGCCTTCGTAAATGCCCGACAGAAATTCCACACTGTCCGTTTCACTGCGCGGCGTCGTGATGGCAGACTGTCCGGGGCGTCTGCGGTTCAATTCGTTCCGGATAAAATCCATATCTATCGCCAGTCCTGCAGGGCAGCCGTCGACGACGCCGCCGATACATGCGCCGTGCGATTCTCCGAACGAGGTGAGGCGAAAAATGTTTCCGAATGTATTCATCGGTTCAATGTGGCGTAACGCGGTGGAACGTAAACGAAATGTGCTCAACAGCAGCCGCAGCCGCAGTTGCAGGCGCTGTCCTCACTGTCACAGCTACAGCCGCCCAGTTTCACAAGGTCTTCGGCTGTAGCCTGGCGGACATTCAGCACTTTACCGCTGAAATGCAGCGTTTCGCCTGCCAGGGGATGATTGAAATTCATTACAACCGTGTCCGTGTCGACCTTCATCACCGTGCCGTTCTTGTGGTATCCTTCGGAATCCTCCATCGGCAGGACATTGCCTTCCCGGACAAATTCATCATCGAATTTCCCGTCTGTTTCAAATATTTTTTTCGGCAGTTCGACTACATTTTCTTCTACATATTCGCCGTATGCATGTTCGGGCGAAAGCGAGAATTGAAAAGTCTCGTCGGCTTCCAGCCCTTTCAGCCGGGCTTCGAAGGCCGGCAGCATGTTGCCGCTCCCAAAAATAAATTCCAGCGGATGTTCCGCCGTGGCGCGTTCCTTCAGTTCGCGCTCATCTCCGTTACCTGTGTTCAGGTCATACATGACCGAAACGTACCTGTCTGTTGCAATTTTCATCTTCAATTGATATATAAGAAATTTTGACGGGCAAAGTTACGATAAATATTCACAGTGTCCGCAGGCCGGAACTGTTTTTCGTAAAGAAAAGCGTATTATTTCATTTTTTTTCCCACCGCACCGGCAAGTGCATCCAGTCCTTTTTCGAGCATCGAGCGCGGACAGCCGACATTCATGCGAAGATAGCCTTCGCCTTCCCGGCCGAAAGTCGCGCCGCTGTTCAGCGCCAGTCCCGCTCCGTCGCAGACCAGTTCGAACAGTTCCTGCTGCTTCATTTGCAGGCCGTGGCAGTCGAGCCACACCAGGAACGAGGCTTGCGGAGGGTATGCTTTGATTTGCGGGATATTTTTTCGGAGGTATCCGTCGACGAACGCGATGTTGCCTTTTATATAGTCAAGCATCTGCCTGCGCCATTCGTCGCCGTGCGTATAGGCGGCAACGGTTGCGATGTACGAAAAGATCGTCCCCTGATTCAGTTCGCACGACTCCAGAAAAGAATAAAACGTTTCACGCAGCGAACTGTCCGGAACGATGGCGTACGACGATACGATGCCGGCAATGTTGAACGTCTTGCTGGGCGCCATGAAAGTGATGCTGCACGCGGCGGCTTCGTCCGACACGGTCGGGAACGGGAGGTGTTCGAAGCCGGGAAACGCCATCTCCGCATGGATTTCGTCGGCAATCACGAGTATGCGGCGCCGGCTGCACATTTCGGCAAGCCGTTGCAGCGTCTTTTTATCCCAGACGATGCCTGTGGGGTTATGCGGGTTTGAGAGTATCAGCGCCTTGCAGTCCCTGTCCATCACCGTCTCCAGATGTTCGAAATCCATTTCATACGCGCCGTTCACTATTCGCAGCGGATTGCAGACCACTTCGCGATGCAGTTTTTCGGGTACGATGCGGAACGGATGATAAACGGGCGGCTGGATAATCACCCTGTCGCCCTTTTTCGTGAAACACTCCAGCGCCAGCCCGATGCCTTTCACGATGCCGGGGATATAGCTG